>JBJFGD010000001.1:0-1753 GCA_051892355.1 Acutalibacteraceae bacterium
GCTTGCACTCAAATTTTCATTTTAACTCTTTACCCCAACTATTGACAAAGAGCCTCTTTTTAAAAGGTTATTTTTTGCTTATTATTCACCATAACCAAAGTGGTTGCCGTTGTTGAAGTTTTCGGTAGTGTTGGTTACGATGTCGCGTCTGCCGTCTTGCTGATAAACTCTGACATAGTTGATTTCAAAGGTAGCTTTGTCATCTATTTTGTAGTTGTCTTTACTTAGAAAAATAGAGCTAGATGTTGTGTAGCCTGATTCTTCTTTTGAAAGCAAATCGGTAAAGTTATTTCCGGCAGTGGCATCCGAAGCAGCGCTAAAGAACGAGTTATCAAGCAACATATATGCATACTGGTTCCAAATAGCAGCATCTGCCTTTGTATCAAGATTACCCTCGTCTCCGAGTATTGGGTCATTGCCAATTGTAATAAAGTCATGAGCTGTGCTTTCGTTAATAACCATATCTTGGTCGCAGTAACTGCCTGCGGCAGCTTTTACACCGTTAATATAAACAGTTACACTATATGTACCGTCTGTTTCATTAGCAGTCCAAGCAAAGCCGTATTTAACGGTTGCTGTCATATCACGGTTCATATTATAAGCACCGTAATAATCACTACCAATCCAACTACCGCCTACAGTATATCCACCGTATTTTGACATATCATATCTGTGAATATACGCGCCGGATGATGTAGATGTAAATGAACTTGTTAGTGTTGTATTTGTTGCGGTTACACCGCCATCCGGATTCCAGGTATAGTTATAAATATTACCGTCTGCTGCAACATTTTCATTATAAATCTTATGCACGGTAAGGTTGAAATCGCGCTTATAATGCCTATATGTATCAACATATTTTTGATATGATGTAGTTGTATGTGTATATGCCGTTGTGTTATTGCCGCTTTGAGTCTGCATAGGTTCTATAATATCAAGCTCAAGGTGGGCTGCCGGTAACTGATATTTATAGGTTTGGCTATTAGAAGCATCTATTTCATCTGAACCGTTCCAACCTGAAGCACCACTATTTAGCCTAAAGACTTTACTGTAAAGTGAAGCATCGATACGGCTATTTTGGGTTGAAGCGTTATAGGTCAAGAACCACCATGCAGGGAAGGCGTGACCGTCAGAAGGCAATGAAGCTTCCATTTCAATATAGCCGTGTTTAAACAACATACCTTTTTGTGAGGTAATAACACCGGCATCTACATAAGCATCACTACTATCAATGTTCTGATTCCAGTCATTTGTAACATCGCTGCCAAGGCTAACGCCTTTATAGCCCCAAGAATAGTCAATGCTTGTATTTTTAATTGTGTCGCTATCGGTATTAACACCGCGCCAGATTGTAAGGCGGCCGTCGTTAACCTGCCAAAGGTCGCTTAACGCATCGTGATTGGCGCTTTCCATATTCTGATATGTGCCGGTTGTTGCATCACCTTCACTACGGTAAGGCTCTAAATCCCAAGTGGTGGATGAGAAGGTGCTATTGCTGCCGTCAAACTCATCGCCCCAAGCGTAGTAATAATATTGACCGTCAATTTTTACTCTTGCTTTATAAGAAGATTCGGCTGCAGTTCCGTCTACGGTGTCCTGCACAGTATCAGAATTTAAAACTAATGGTATATCTGTTGTTTTTAAATCAAGTATAGAACCTTCGATTTTTTCATCAAGCGTGCTGGTTACAGGGTCAAATTTATCAATAAAATCAATAACTGCCTGCTCAACTGCTGTAAATGAACCGCCATTT
>JBJFGD010000002.1:0-1730 GCA_051892355.1 Acutalibacteraceae bacterium
CTGTGCGAAGCACAATATCACTCGGCATCAGCCGAATATCACTGCGAAGCAATATAACTCGCTGAAAGCGAATATAACTGAAAAACTCTTTCTGCTTTCACAAAAAGAGTTTTTCTGGCGCGCCGGAGAAGATTCGCTCGGCGGCAACGCCGCCGACACGCACGCGGGCTTTGCAACCGTTCACCGAAAGGTTGCAATTTGCATAGCAAACCGCCCTGTTCGAATCTTCGCCTTCGAATCAGCAAAAATAAAAAGTCCGCTAAAAAGCGAACTTTTTATTTGGCGCGCCGGAGAAGATTCGAACTCCCGACCTTCTGGTCCGTAGCCAGACGCTCTATCCAGCTGAGCTACCGGCGCAAAACATATTAAATGTTTGCGGCTTGATTAAACCGCCATAGTATAATATCACAAATATTTTATAAAATCAATAGTTATTTTTAAAAAATTTAAAATTTCTTTTAAAAATTAGGTGAGATACACATGGAAATGCTTAATAAAATCAATTCTTTGGTGTGGGGAAGTCCTACTTTACTGCTGATTTTTTTCACGGGAGTAATACTCACTGTTCGTACAAATTTTTTTCAAATAAGATTTTTTAAAACCTCTATAAAAACTTTTTTCGGCGGAAACAAAATATCAGATAACGGCAAACGGCTTACACCTATGCAATCGGCAAGCACGGCGCTGTCGGCAACAATGGGCACAGGAAATATAGTAGGTGTTGCAGGCGCCGTTGCTTTAGGTGGCCCCGGCACAGTGTTTTGGATGTGGGTGTCGTCACTTTTTTGTATGATAGTAAAGTTTTCCGAAATTGCTTTAGCGGTTCGATACCGTGAAACAAATCTTGACGGCAGTTATTCGGGCGGTGCTATGTACTACATAAAGAATGCCTTGCCAAAAATATTTGCGCCGCTTGGTATAATTTTTTGCATTTGCGGAACTGTGGCGGCATTTGGTATGGGCAATCTTACACAAATAAATACTATGGCGGTAAGTATTAGTCAGATGGCAAAAGCAATTACCGATATTTCTGCAAAAACCGATTTTGTTATAAAACTTTCGGTAGGTAGCTTGTGCGCCGCGCTTTGCGGATATGTTTTAAAAAATGACGGCAGAATAGGCCGGTTTTGCGAAAAGGTAATACCCGTTATGACCGTTCTTTATATTGCTATGACAGCAGGCGCAATAGCCTTTAATTACAAAAAAATACCCTTTGCTTTTATTCAAATTTTTAAAGGTGCCTTTTCGCCCAAAAGCGTTACGGGCGGCGCTATCGGCTCTGCATTTATAGGTGTGCGCTTTGGTATGTCACGCGGAATTTTTTCTAATGAAGCGGGGCTTGGTACCGCACCTACCGCCTATGCTTGCAGCGAAGGTGATGAAGTAAGCCTTGGTTTAATGGGAATAACCGAGGTTTTTATTGACACAGTTTTAATATGCACTTTAACCGCACTTACATTACTTTGCTCGGGTAATATAAAATACGGTATTGATACCGCATCGGCTTTAACACTAAATGCGCTGACACAAGTTTACGGCAAAAACATTATTTTTATCTTTTGCCCCGTAATATGTTTTTTTGCCTTCTCGTCTGTAATTGGCTGGGGGCTTTACGGAACAAAATTTATATCCTTTTTATTAGGCGAAAATGCCAAAAAAATATTTTTGATTTTATTTGTTGCTTCTATGATACCGGCCGCAGTATTCCGTGCAGATGCGGTTTGGGTTAT
>JBJFGD010000003.1:0-1728 GCA_051892355.1 Acutalibacteraceae bacterium
TGAAAATGTAGTTGCCGCTGCAAATGATTATCTTGCAACACTTGAAGACGGTGATAAGAATGCCGCCGCTTCAAAGGCACTTGTTGAAGCTCTTAACGGCTTTGACTGTGATTGCGATATGAAGAAAGATATTCTTGATAACAGCGAATATCTCTCTAAAAAGTCTGTTTGGATCTTTGGCGGTGACGGTTGGGCATATGACATCGGCTTCGGCGGTGTTGACCATGTTCTTGCTACCGGTGAAAATGTAAACATTATGGTATTTGATACCGAAGTTTACTCTAACACAGGCGGTCAGGCTTCTAAAGCTTCTAACATAGGTCAGGTTGCACAGTTTGCTGCAGCAGGTAAGGCTATTAACAAGAAGAGCCTTGCTGAAATTGCAATGAGCTACGGTTATGTTTATGTAGCACAGATTGCTATGGGCGCAGACCAGAACCAGACTCTTAAGGCTATAAAAGAAGCAGAAGCTTATAACGGTCCTTCAATTGTTATCGGTTATGCACCTTGTGAAATGCACTCTATTAAGGGCGGCATGGTTAACTGCCAGGCAGAAATGAAGAAGGCAGTTGACGCCGGTTATTGGGATCTTTTCCGTTATAATCCTGCACTTAAGGCCGAAGGCAAGAATCCGTTTACCCTTGACAGCAAGCCCGCAACTGCTGACTATAAAGAGTTTATCCTTAACGAGGCTCGTTATTCTTCACTTACTCGATCATTCCCTGACCGTGCAGAAAAACTATTTGATCAGGCTGCAGATGCTGCAAAGGCTCGTCGTGCTCACCTTGAAAAGCTTGTTGAGCTTTATGGCAAGCAAGACTAATTATAGCCTGTAAAATAATGTGCTTCTTTGTGATAGTTGTGCATTAAATAGTAAATTAGTAAAATAAAAAATTTATATTTTACATTAGTGAACGGCAACATAATATGTTGCCGTTTACTTGTGATATGTTAAAACTCACTAAAATAAATAAAAATTTATAAAAAATTTTAATAAATTATGTTGACAAAATAGTAAATTAAATATATAATTTTAGATGTATAAAGTATATTTGCATTTATAGTAATTGTGTTTCGCTTTATAAATGCAAAATATTACATACAAATTAGCTTTTGATAACAAAGCAATTTTTTAAAAAAGGAGTATTTTAAAAATGTTCAACAAAACAAAGCGTGTACTCGCATTGTTGCTTGCAGCGGCACTTGTTTTTTCACTTGCCGGCTGTAAAAAAGCAACCGGTGACGGTTCTTCAGCCGAAGTTGAAGTTATTACCGAGTATGAGTATGTAGAAGGCGAAGGCTCCGGCAACGGCAGCGGCGGCGGCACTACTACAGTAGTTACCAGCGGTGGCGGCAGCGGCGGTAGCGACGGCAGTGGTGGCGGTAGCACCAACAAAGAAAACACAATAAATAAAAATGTTGATCCCGAAAAATATCGCGGAACTACCGTTAAGTTTGCGGCTACAATTGACCCTGCTAATGATGAATCAGGTCCTGTAGTTAAAGCTTTTGAAGAAAAGTACGGTATCAAGGTTGAAATCGTTAAGTCTGATCAGGGCGATTACGCAAACCAGATGGCAGGTCTTATTGCTGCCGGTAAATCACCTGATGTTGCACGATGCAATGGTGACTTCCCGACTTGTATGGGTTATTTGCAGTCTTTAGATGCAGCCAAGTTAGATTATAACGAATCAATTTGGAAACAGAATACATTTAAATTATCTACTT
>JBJFGD010000004.1:0-1723 GCA_051892355.1 Acutalibacteraceae bacterium
AACACCGCTGCTGTTTTTACGAAACACATTAATTTCGCCCGAAGCAGAAATTTCATTTGTTGTAAATTTAGACCAGTGTATGAAACGGTATTTATCAGTAGTTATTACCGAAAGCCCCCTACCTGTGTTTTCAAGTGATAACACTATAGATTTGTCTAAATCAAGCGTATATAAAGCATTAGCAGACTCGAAATCTAAAATTAAAACTTTAGACTCATATTGACCTGATACTGCACTAAGTGTAGAAACTGCAATTTTATTACCATTTGAGTTTACCAAAACATTATTTACAATATCTTTAGCAGAGTTCCAAGTATAAATTTTATTGCAATTTTTATTATATACATTTACTGTAGATGTGTAATTTTTAGATTGTGTTGAAACAGCAAAAATACCGTTTCGCGATATATTTGCGTTTATAATTTCATCTTCAGTTTCTAACGTTTGTATCTTACCGCTTAAATTATAAATGTATATTACTTTTCCGCCTTGATCAAACAGCAATGCACGCGTATCAGATACCGACATTATAGGATTAGAAAAACCATGAATTTCCGAAAAAATTTGTTTGCCGGAATTTGAGTATGCAGAAATACTTGTATCTGACAATACATAATAATATGAACCATTAGACACAGTATTTAATACAGTAGAACCTGCTATTTCAACAGGATAACTGCCGTGACCTACAAGCGATATAGTATTAACTATATTTTCATATAAACTAACGGGTAATAACAATGACAATATTATACAGATAACACATACAAGCGCTGATACTGAAAGAAAAATATTTATATTTCGTTTGCGTTTTAGTTTTGCTCCGCGAACTACCTTTATATTATTTTCAGGCACAATATTTTTATTGCTTTTTTTAGTGTTTTGCATAATTATGTCATTACTTGGTTTTGACTTACCGCGTTTAGATATAAAGCTTTTACGCACTTTTTTTCTTTTATAATCAGGCACAGTTTCACCTCTTTTTAATAATAAACCTCTTCTAAAAACAGCCCATGAGGCGGTAATGTATCACCGGCACACGCTCGGTCATTGTTGCTAAATATGTTTTTATAACATTCAGGAAGTATTCGCTCATAGCCTACTGCCAATGCAGTACCTGCGAGTATTCGTACCATATTATATAAAAATCCATCGGCTTTTATTTCAAAAAATATATAGTTATTTTCTTTTTTTACAAAGCATTCTTTAACTGTTCGTACGGTATCTTGCACAGTTCTTTTTGATGAAGAAAAGGCTGCAAAATCATGAGTACCTACAATACCGTTGCAAAATTCATTCATTAAATCTATGCTTGGCATCTTTTCAATATGCAACTTATATCTTGAATCAAACGGATTTAACACGCCTGAATACATATAATAAATATATTTTTTGCCTTTGCAGCTATATCTTGCATGAAAATCAGTTTCAACCTGGCGGCAATCTATAACAGAAATATCGTTTGGTAATAATGAATTTAAACCTTTTAAAAAAGCTTTTTCAGGGAAAATATCTTCACAATCAAGATGACAGCAAAACCGACGCGCATGAACGCCTGCATCGGTACGACTGCAACCGGTAACAGATGGTCTTTCACCTAACAATTTTTCGAGTGAATCCTGCAAAGTCTGCTGCACCGTAATTCCGTTTGGTTGAACCTGCCAACCGTGATAAGCAGTGCCGTCATATGAAATTGTAAGCAGCATCCTTTTCATAAAATTAC
>JBJFGD010000005.1:0-1717 GCA_051892355.1 Acutalibacteraceae bacterium
GCCCGGAAAAATAAGTAGATGCCAACATTCTTACAAAGCTCTTGAAATTCAAGAGCTTTGTTTGTACCTATGCGCTATGTCGATAATGGATTAAAAGATTGTTATTTGCTGAGGATTATATGCACAATCAGTTCCGTAAGTAAAGTTGTAATAAGGTTTTCGAGGACTTGTTGCAGCAAGTCACATATTTGACCTTTTACTTTTATGCGAAGTATTATATGTCTTTTGAATTTCGCACTGCGTGTGTAAGGTAACTTCATAAGTTCACCTCCTTTCGGAGTGTTGAATTCGGCATAGCGCATTTGGTAAATATACCACAGTTAAACTGTTTATGTTAAATACACATTTATTTTCTATCAGCAACTGACCTGTAAACAAGCAAAGTTTACAGGTATTTTTGTTTATTGCAAAGCTAATAAAAACCAACAATTCCGCGGAATCAGTAACGAACGGCAGTAAAAAACACCGAGTTATTGTTAACCGCACAAAAACAGCGTACAAATCGCCTGAACTTCCATTTTTCGGTTAAAAGGTCAATTAAGAAAAAGGAAGGTAAAGATATGTACGAGAAAAATAATCAGGAAATAGTTTCGGCTATAACCGAAATATCCACTAAACAGCTTTGCGAATATTCGGATAAGCAAATAATGAGACTGTCCGGCAGACCGCAGCCTTTTTTGGAGTATTCGCCTGAAAGCTTAGATAAGCTAATATTAAGCATCAGTGACCATGGTATCATCGAACCCATTACCGTCAGAGCAAAAGCAAACGGTAAATATGAGATACTTTCGGGCAGAAACAGGTACAGAGCAGCTAAGAAAATAGGTCTTCGGACTGTGCCCGCAATTGTCAGAGAGAATATATCGGATGATGAAGCGGCATTAATAATGCTTGAAAGTAATCTGAGACAGAGGCAAGGGCTTAAATACAGCGAAAAAGCATATGCTTACCGTATGGAAATGGAAATACTGAATAGGCAGGGCAAGCGAACCGACCTTGATTTAACCTCGTGCACCGGGTGCACAAAGTTAGATTCGTTAAGTAATGCCGGTCAAAAAAATAATGAAAGCCGCAGAACTGTCGCATATCTAATAAGGCTTACATATTTATTGCCAGGACTTTTAGAGCTTGTCGATTGCGAAAAACTGCCGTTTAAGGCAGGCGCTGAGCTTTCCTATCTTCCTGTTGACGCACAAAGCTATATATTAAAAAATATTGCGTGCAGATACAAGATAAATTTATCTCAGGCTCAAAGGCTTAAAAATCTTAATAAAGACGGTAAGCTTACAGAGGAAGCAATAGCCGCTGTGTTTTCTGAGGATGAAAAGAAAACCGAAAGCGAAGTGAAATTCACAGTTAGTAAAAAGCTTTTTACACGGTGTCCTGAATTGCTTAATGACAATTCAAAGCTGCAGATGTTGTTTCTTGAATTTATTAAAGAATATATTGAAAGGCAGGCGTCGTGAAATGAAAAAGATCTTCCTTATTATTACTCTTGCCGCATTAGTTTTAATCGGCGGCTGCAAAGATGTCAACACCGAATCGGCTGAGTTTTCTTCTCAAATATCCTCATCAGTATCAGGTTCTCAGATAACAGAATTTGAAGCTGAAAGCCATATTGCAGAAGAAAGCTCTTCTGAACTTAGTGCACCGAGTGCATTAAGTTCAGAAACGGTCAGTGAAGTTAATTCAAAACCTGCGGCCCCGCAAAATCAAG
>JBJFGD010000006.1:0-6827 GCA_051892355.1 Acutalibacteraceae bacterium
ATTCTGTTGACTGGACGGGAATTTCTCTGAGAGTAAACGGCGCGGATATCCTCACAGATGATATTCGAAATCAGCTTACCGGTGTAAACGGTTATATGCTGACAGCGGATACAGAGTATGCTTTAGAAAATGTGGAATTTCGGCAGGGCAATGGTGGCGGCCCTGAACCAGGTGATGAGCCTGCTCACGGCGGCTATGAGGGTGAACAGAAAACCGCATCTGTTACCGTTGCCGGCAAAGCTGACTTCTACATCAACGATTCGCGTATGTTCAACGGCAATGACGGTGACAGCTTTGATAGTGTATCTTATACATACGACGGCAACGGCTATGTTGACTTCTATTTCAACTGCTTTATCGTTGAACGCATTATTGAGTTGAAGGTTAACGGAACAGACTATTATGATGCGCTTCCTACTCCGGACACAGAGGAAGGTAAACAGGCTCTTCTCGAAGCCTGCAAAGGACAGCTCAACGAGTTCAAAATCACCGTTCCATATAGCGATAGCGGTTACGCGATTGAATCGAATGTAAAATGGCTGGACGATAGTGATAAGGACTATATGGTCGTGGGCAATTTCCTTTGGACATACGAGGATGAGAATCAGGGCGACGATTACATCGACCACGGCAGAATGGAACTGATAAGTGTAAATTATAAAGACAGAGACTATTCACCGGAGGAATTAAACAATCCCGGCACCGGCTTTGACTGGAGTCAGGACGAGCGCGGCGGCAGTGCAGTATTGCCGGCAGGTGCTGTGGTAACAGTAAAACTGATTCCCGACTACGGCTATCAGCTTACCTCTTTCGGTATCAATGGCAGTGAGTTCGGCACCGGTGCCGAAAGTTCTGTATTCACCTTTGAAATTAAACCTGGCAACGCCCATTTAGGTGCACATTTCACCCCTGTGGCAGACAAGGTAACCAGCTCGACCGTTTCAGTAAAAAGCGGAAGCATTGAACTTGGAAGCGGTCTGTCCGGCGGTTCGGCACAACTGGAAATCAGCAATGCCGAAAATGAATTGAGCGATGAGAAACTTGAAGCATTTAAGACAGCTGCCGGTAATTACACCATCACAGATTATCTTAATCTCGACCTTTACAATGTATATTACAAAGGCAGCACCGATGCCGATGATGTATGGAAAAACGAGGTTAACACGCTTGAAGATGAAGCGACTATCTCGGTAAGCCTTGCCGATTCCCAGCTTGGTACGGTCGACACCTCTGATATTGTAATAATCCACAACATACACAATGGAGAGGATTTTGAAACGATTTCGGTTGATTCGTATGATTCGGAAACAAATACGATCACCTTTAAAACCGACTCTTTCTCCACCTATGCCATTGCGACTACTAATACACAAAAACATAGTATTACAGAAGGCACAAATACAACAGTCGATAAAAATACCACAAGTCCGCAGACAGGCGATAACAGTAATATGCTTCTGTATATCGTACTTCTGTTCGTTAGCGGAGCAAGCATAATCGGAACAAGAGTTTACGGCAAAAAGAAAAAATATTCTAAAAAGTAAAAATATCATTTGTTATGGTTTGAGATGTCAAGGCATCTTATTTAAGAAATTTGTACAGTAAGAATCGAGACGGGCAGGGTTAAGCCCTGCCCGCTTTTATTATGCAAAAAGACAGCGTAAAAAGCATTTCTGACTTCTACGCTGTCTTTTTGCCTTTGTAGCGCCCATAAATTGTAATTCAATGTTATTTTCAAATTACTTCATTATCTGGCGGTAGCATTTGTATAGCACTATTTTATTACTGTTTATTGCTTTCCGCAGTTTTTATCAAAATTCGGGTTGCACGCGTAATAGTTTTTAGAATTAAGTCTATCAGTTGCAAGACGCATTGCTTCACCAAATCTTTGGTAATGCACTATTTCGCGTTGGCGCAAGAACCTTAACGGGTCTAGTATATCGGGGTCATCTATAAGCCGTAAAAGATTATCATAGGTTACCCTTGCCTTTTGCTCGGCGGCAAGGTCTTCATGTAAATCAGCCAATATGTCGCCCTTGCTTTGAATATACTCGGCGCGCCAAGGTAGTGCCGATGCCGCCATAGGATAAACCGATGCGGTATGGTCGACAAAATAGGTGTCAAAGCCCGACGCCTTAATTTGTTCGGGGGTAAGATTGCGCGTAAGCTGATAAACCATAGCGCAAACCATTTCCATATGAGCCAGCTCTTCGGTGCCTATATCGGTCAAAATGCCTTTAACTTCATTATAAGGCATACCGTAGCGCTGGGTAAGATAACGCATAGATGCGCCAAGTTCGCCATCGGGACCGCCGTACTGACTTATAATTATTTGTGCGTATTTTGGATTTGGGTTTTTAATATTAACGGGGTATTGCAGCTTTTTTTCATATTGCCACATAAATCAGACCTCCCTTTCCCATGGCCACGGGCTGTCTATCCAATTCCAATAATCGGTTGGATTAACATCGTCGGTTGTTTCTACTAAAGTACCGAATTTTGATTCGTAATTTGCTATTGCTTCATTGCGGCGACGGCGAAATTCGCGCAGCATCTGCATTGCCTGACGGTTATCGGGATGTGTGTCAAGAAATAATATTAACTCATGTATAGAAAATGCAAGCGCATCAATGCGCCTTTTTAACATTTTTCTTTCGTTCATTTGCCCATCCTCCTGACCATAAGAGGTTTATCAAGGCACGGAAATATTGTGCCGTTTGTAAAACCTGTTTCTATATCATATACAGAGTTAAGCTGTTGAACATTTACAAATGCCATAGCAAGAATATCTTTGTTCGCCGATGTATCATAGGCGACACGGTGGTTTGTATTCATATAATTCATAGCCTTTTCTCCTTTTTTTAGTTTATTGTCCCTCTATACAGTTTATTGCAGTACAGTAATAATTGTGAAAAATATAAAAGGAATGGCACTAAACCATTCCCTACATTTTTATGTATTAAATTTTGTGCTTAAAGCAAAGCACCTCCGGTTTATTCCTTTTTTATATCAATCTTAAGCTTTTGAATTTTTAAAGTCGATTTTTGAAAGCAGGGCTAAAACCAAACTGCCAACCGTGTTGCCGAGAACCGCTGCTAACTCAAATGTTAATATCTTTGCGTTAAAAATTCCCGATGCGCCGAAATAAAACATATCGGCAACCGAGTGTTCAAAACCGCATAATATAAATACCGGTATGCAAAAGATAATGCCAAGCGGTGTCTTTTTTTCTTTAAAAATTTCAACCGCCGTATACATTAACACTCCGCAAAAAACGGCTCTTATAAATGTAATCAAAAAAGATTGCTCAAGCTTTGCTGTGCATATTGTATTCGCTTTTTCGGCTAAATTCGGTAATGCGAAGCTTATTAACATACCAAGCAAAAATGTAATAATAAGATTAACCGCCAAGCCTGTCGCCAAGTTTAAAACATTGCTCTTTGAAAAATCTTTTGCCAGATACCCGATTTTGCCGGTAAACAGATAGTAACCCAAATAACAAATGCAAAGCAGCGCAACGCTGAAAAGAACCGCGCCTACATATTTATTATCGCAGGCTAAAAACACGCTGCCGCCTATTGCAATCATAATTCCTGCGCTTACGGCGCCGGATACTGTTTTCACCATATTTTATTTCCCCTTTTAACTTTCTACGGTAATAGCATACCATCTAATTTTGCAACAGTCAACCGCTTTTATTAAAAAACATTATTTATCATCAAACTAAAATAGTTTAATTACTATATGCAACATTTTAAATTGCAGAGTATAAGATATTTTTACTTTTACCAAAGATAATTAAAACCCCGCTTTGAAAGCGAGGTTTAATTATTTTACAAAAAAATAATCCGTTATTTCAGTTCATCTGTCTTTTTATCAATTATATATCGCGGTCTTTGTTTTACTTCTAAATAAATTTTGCCTATATATTCACCTATAACGCCAAGACTTATAAGTTGCACACCGCCTAAAAAGCAAACTATGCTAACCGTTGATGCCCAACCCGCAACGCTTGAACCGATAAAAGCCGTCACCACAGACCAGATAATTCCTATAACACTTAACAGCGCAACAATAAACCCAAAGGTTGTTATAAACCTTATTGGTTTTACCGATAGGCTTGTAATGCCGTCAAGAGCAAAAGAAATCATCTTCTTAAAGGAATACTTACTTTTACCTGCCATGCGTTCTTTGCGCGAATACTCGACGCAAGAATATTTAAAGCCAATCATAGGCACCATGCCGCGCAAAAAGAGGTTGACCTCTTTAAACTTTGATAATTCTTTTACCGCCCTTGCAGACATAAGTCGGTAGTCGGCATGGTTATAAATGATTTCTACACCCATAGCGCTCATCAGTTTATAAAAGAACTGTGCTGTTGAGCGCTTGAATTTTGTGTCAGTTTTGCGGTCACAACGAACACCGTATACAATATCACTGCCCGAAAGATATTCGTCTACCATTTTATCTATAGCATCAATATCATCTTGCCCGTCACAATCAACCGAAATTACCGCATCGCATTTTGTTGATGCTTCAACCAGCCCTGCAAGCAGTGCGTTTTGGTGGCCGCGATTGCGGCTTAACGATATACCGCAGTAATGCTCATCAATTTGTGAAAGCCCGGTGATTATATTCCAAGTTTCATCACGGCTTCCGTCATTCACAAAAAGTATACGGCTGTGTTCGCTGATTTTACCGTCTATATAAAGGTCGTTTATTTTTTGCAAAAACAAGGGTGCCGTAATAGGCAATACATCTTGTTCATTATAACAGGGTATCACAATATATAATACAGGTTTCATTGTATATCCCCTTTCAAAATAGATTACATATATAAATATATAACCTGAAAAACATTTTGTCAAGCAACCGAGCCTATCACCTCGCGAAGTTTAATAAGTATTTTCTTTTCAGCGCGTGACACCTGCACCTGTGACATATCAAGTTTTTGGGCGGTTTCGCTTTGGGTTAAAAATTCAAAGTAACGGCATTTTATTATCTGCTGTTCTTTTTGGTCAAGATATTTAAATGCGCGCTCAATCAGCAATTTATCTGAAAGCAATTCTTCTGGACCTGCTACGGGGATGTCGGTATCTCGGGTGCCGTCTTCGCTATCATAAGTAAGCGACACTGTAGGCTGTGCGGCAGAAATAGCCTCTGTTATGTCTTCAGGCGTAACACCAAGCCCTGCGGCAAGCTCGCCTATAGTTGGCTCTCGCGAGAGTTGCATTTCAAGACTGCTTTTAAGCCGTGTTACCTTAAGCGATAATTCTTTAATCCCGCGCGACACCTTAACCGAACCGCCATCGCGAAACAGTCGCTTAATTTCGCCAAGCACTACGGGCACCGCATATGTTGAAAAACAGAGACCTCGGCTTTCATCAAATCCGTCAACCGCTTTAACAAGACCCAAACAACCTGCCTGATAAAGGTCATCATACTCTATACCTCTGCCTGTAAAGCGCTTGCAAAGCGAATGCACAAGCGGCAAATTGCTTTCAATAAATTGGTCGCGCGATATTGTATCAACCATTTACGGTATATCGCGGCGCTATTTTTTTAGTCAAAACAACTGTGGTTCCCTTGCCTAATGCAGAACGCACCTTTATATTGTCCATAAAACTTTGCATAACAGCAAAACCTAACCCCGCGCGCTCGCCGCCCACAGTGGTAAAAAGCGGCTCCATTGCCTTTTCTACATTTTCAATACCGCAACCGCTGTCACGAATTTTTATTTTTATTTGATTTGTGTTGCTGATTTCAGCCGTTATGTAAATCTTGCCTAATTTCTCGCGATATGCATGAACTATGCAGTTGGTAACTGCCTCGCTGACTGCGGTTTTTATATCGTTTATTTCTTCAAGCGTTGGGTCAAGCTGTGATGCAAATGCTGCTACTGCAGCGCGGGCAAAGCCCTCGTTTGCCGAGCGTGACATCATATTCATACTAAATTTATTTATTATTTCCATTTAACCTGTCTCCTTAATTTTTGCACTCGTCTATGGTAGCAAGTTTTTCTATCCCCGATAATCGCATCACTTTATAAATTTGCGGCGATGTGCCCGTTATATGAAGCTTTGCGCCTCGGCGTGACAAATTACGGTATCTGCCCATAACGAGACCTATACCCGAACTGTCCATAAAAGTGACACCTGTAAAATCAATAATAAGCAGCGCCGGCATATTAAGCTCTGCCGCATTGTCAATCTCTGTTCTAATAGACGCTGCACTATGGTGATCAAGTTCTCCGCACAGATAGGCTGTCATTACTTCACCCTTTACTGTTATTTCTACCGACAAATAAAACACCTCTATATTTAAATCAAAATAAAAAAAGGACAAACCCTACAGTATAGTATAAGGGTTTGTCCTTAAAAATATTGTCATTTTCGCTTGTCGAACAAATGATTTTATTTTACTTTTAAAAGAGATCTGATTTCTGATGCTAAATAAAGTGAGCCGAAAGCAAATATAGGTTGACCTTTTTCTTTTGCAATCGTTATAGCCGCATCAAGAGTGTCGGTTGTAAAAACATTATCACAGTATTTTTGAGCAATACTTGATAATTCTTCTGTCGAAAGTGCTCGCAGCACATTTGGCTTTACACAAATAACATTTTTGCAAAACGGCAGGGTTTTTGATAATACTGCTTTATAATTTTTATCTTTCATAACACCGATAATTGCAGTACAACCGCTATACTCTTTGAGTATTTGCAGCAAAGAATTGGCACCGTCGGGATTATGCGCACCGTCGATTATTGTTAACGGTGATAGGCTGACTACCTCTGCGCGTGCCGGAATAAATGCATTTTTTAACCCCGC
>JBJFGD010000007.1:0-6813 GCA_051892355.1 Acutalibacteraceae bacterium
AGCGGCTTCTTGAGAGAGTATTGTAGGCACACTTTCTACAGAAGAAAAACTCGTAGAGGTCTTTTTGCAACCTGTAAATAGAGTCAAAACTGCAAATGCCGACACTATTGCAAATAATTTAATGTATTTCATTTAAACTTTCCTTTTATATTTTTAATTTCCCGTGAAATCACTGTCAAATGTAATTACACACGCATAGGTCTCGTTAATTTCGCGCGCCCTTACACAAATCATATCATTGAGTTGCGTTACGGTATACTTATGTTCTGACGGAACAACCACATCAAATATAAGGTTGGTACGCATACTTGCTGCGGGAGTCATACGAAAATCATGAAGAGTAAGTCGTTCATCAATAGATTTTAAAATTTCAACAATTTTTTCTTTTGTTGCTTTAACCGTCTCATCATCGGTATCAATTGGGTCCATATGAATAACCAAATTTACGCCCAATTTTTCAAGCACAAGTTTTTCGCATAAATCTATTTTTTCATGGCAGGCCACAATATCAATATTTTGCGGCACTTCAACATGCACCGACGCAAACTGTCTGCCCGGACCGTAATTATGTACCATAAGGTCATGTATGCCTTTAAATTCTTCAAAACTTAAAATCATATCGCTTATGTTTTTTATAAGCTGTTTGCTGGGCGGTCCGCCTAAAATTTCATCAAGCGTGCCTTTTGCCGAGCTAAAGCCCGACCATATTATAAACAATGCTACAGCTATAGACATAACAGCGTCAAGATTAAAAGGCAAACTGACAAATTTTGTAATTATTGCCGCTATCAAAATCGCACCTGTTGCAACACAGTCGTTAAGGCTGTCTCTTGCAGTGGCAATAAGTGCTGAAGAATCTATAATTTTACCTATTTTTCGGTTAAAGAAAAACATCCAAAGTTTAATAACTATTGAAATTACAAGTGCCGCGATTGATATATAAGAATAATCGGGAGCAGCCTTACCGCCCACTAAAGCACTAACAGAATTTTTAAGCAATTCAAAGCCTACCAGCAGTATTAAAAAAGAAATTACAAACGCCGAAATGTATTCCATTCTGCCGTGGCCGAAGGGATGGTCGCGGTCGGCGGGTTTGCCTGCCAGTTTAAAGCCTATCATAGTAACAACCGATGAGCCCATATCTGAAAGGTTGTTAAATCCGTCTGCAACAATAGAAAGACTTGAAGTTATAAGCCCTACCGAAATTTTTATAACGCTTAACAGTATATTTGCGCAAATGCCTACCATACTGCCTAAATGACCGTAGTTTGCGCGCACTGTTTCCGATTTGGTATCGGTGCTGTTTTTAACAAACAGTCTAATTAAAAGAGAAGTCATTAAAGCTTTGCTCCTTTTGCACCCTTTGTGCCGAAAGAAACACCCGAGAGTATATTAGTATCAATTGTAAAGGTAAGATTTTCGCGTTTGCGCTGACGGCGGAAAGCAATTTCAACCAATTTGTCAATCATATCACTGTATTTAAGGTCGGTGGCCTCCCACAAATAGAATGCGAGCGAGCCGGGTATTGTGTTAATTTCGTTAGCGTAAACCTTATTTGTATCGGTATCAAGCAAAAAGTCAATGCGAACTACACCCGAAGCGCCGATAGCCTTGAATATTTTGCAAGAAATTTCACGAATTTCATCAGATTTTTCGGTTGGTAAATCGGCGGGGATTTTGCGGCCGAGTGATGCCATACCTTTTGATGCGCCCTGCTGCTTACCGCCCTTGCTGCCGCCCATATATTTATCTTCATAAGAAAGTATCTCATCATTCATAAACGGCTCTTCGCAAACCGAAGCAAAGCACTCATCGCTGTCGCCCAAAACCGAGCAATTTATTTCACGAAGTGAAGTTATAGCCTTTTCGGCAAGCACCATATCGGCAAAACTGAAGCTTAATTTTATAGCATCTTCAAGCTCGCTTTCATCGTTAACTTTAGTTATACCTACGCTTGAACCTAAATTTACAGGCTTTATAATCAGCGGAAAACCTATTTTTTCTTTTATTTCCCCAGTTATTTTTTCTTTGTCAAGCAAATATTCACGCGCTCTAAAACGCATACAGTCAAGCACGGGCAAATTTGCCGCTTTCAGCACATCTTTAAACACTGCCTTATCCATACCGACAGCGGCAGATATGATGTCGCAACCGATATACGGCAGACCTAAAAATTCAAGATAACCTGCAATTGTGCCATCTTCGCAGTTGGTGCCGTGAACTACAGGAAAAGCAAGGTCAATAGCCACATCGGGTATTTTCTTAAACATTTTTTGATTAAGATAATGCATTGTCACGCCGTTATCGTTTTTTATAAAGGTTACCTTTTGAGCATCTTTCTTAAGAGCAGGTAAATCGCGATAGTTTTCAATCTCAAACAGATTGTCACCTGTATACATTGTGCCGTCTTTTGCTACATAGACGGGCGTAACATCATATTTATCACGGTTTATTGCACGCATTGCCTGAACTGCCGAAATAATCGACACCTCGTGTTCAACACTTCTGCAACCAAAAAATACCGCTATGTTTGTTTTCATAAATAAGACCTCTAATCAATTTAAATAATTATCAGGTAAATCGTTTTCTAACAGAACTACACTGTCTTTGTCAGCCATTGGCGTATAAATTGCCATAGCCTCTTTAAAACTGCCTGCCACATAAACATTGTTTTTGTCAAAATCGGTGGTGTTAATAGCATCTGTCATAGGCTTTGAACGATTATGACCGACAAGAATTATTATATCACAGTATTTTGCCGCTTCAAGCCCTAAAGCATAATTGCAATCATATTCTCGGCTTCCAAGTTCTATAAGACCGGGTGTAATAATAACCTTGCGTTTACCGTTAAATGAGCCTAACACCCTTACCGCTTCAAGGCAACCTTCGGGATTAGAATTATATGCATCATCAATAAGCAGCGACCCGTTTACATAAGTTTTCAGTTCAAGTCGGTGCTCGGTGGGCTTTAATGAGCCTACCGCAAATTTTATATCGTTATCACTAACACCTAAAATATGCGCCAAGGCAGCGGCGGCTAAAATATCATTCACCGAATGGAAACCAAGCAGTCTTGTGCTGACGGTGAATTCATTGCCGTCAAGGCACAAATCAAAGGTTGTTCCCTCTGCACTGCAAGCAATATTTTTAGCAGAGTATTTGGTGTCTGTTCCAAAATAAACAATATCACTTCGCCGGTCGGCGCGCGCCTTTATGCCCTCGCTGTCAATATTTGCCAGCGCAATGCCGCCTTTCTTAGTAACCGCATCTGCTAACTCAAACTTGGTTTTAAAAACATTGTCAACCGATTTAAAGGTATCAAGATGTTGTTCGCCAACCGAGGTAATAATGCCGTAATCAGGGTTTGCTATATCGCAAATTTCTTTTATATCTCCTATTTTTTTAGCGCCCATTTCACAAATGAATACCTGCGTTTGCGGTTTTAATTGTGTGCGCACCGTGCGAACAACGCCCATAGGTGTGTTAAAACTTTGAGGAGTGCAAACGGTGTTAAACTTTTCGCTTAAAATTCGGTTGAGAATAAATTTTGTAGTGGTTTTACCGTAACTGCCGGTAATGCCTATTACCGTAAGATTTTTATGCTCGCGCAAAATACGCTTTGCATCATTTATATACCATCTGCTTACAGCCTTTTCTATAGGGTAAGTAATAGCCCAGACTGCAAAAGTTAGCAACGGCGACACCACTGACAGAACTATGCACAGTATTCTGCAAATTTCGCCTGCAACTGTTTCTTTTGCAAACAAGCAGACTATCAAAAGCACGCCTAAAATCAGAATAGCTGTTATAAAAAGCCGCTTTATTCGCGCGGTGTATACTAACTTTTTAATAGATTTTTTGCTTACAGTGATACTTAACACAATTCTTGCTGCCAAAAGTATTAAAGAAAGTATTAATGCTAAAAGCAACTTATTATTTAAAATAAAAAACATAAGCCCGCAGTAAACTATGGCGCTTATAGCAAGCTCTGTTGTATATGACTGCTTAATCCAATTAAAATATCTTGACGGAAAATATGAATTTTGCTGTAACATCTGCAATTGTCTGTATAAAGAAAATATAGCAGATGCGGCAGTAAAAAGCATTGTTAAAAAAAGAATGTATGGCATATTTATTATGCTCCTTACTTAATAAAACTGCGCAAAATTGCGTGAGCCTCATACGGTTTTTCACAAAACGAGAAATGCCCCGTACCCTTTATAACGCAAAGCCCCGCATCGGGAATAAGTTTTTCGATAGTTTTTGCATCTTCTAAAGGTGTTGCGGTATCGTTTTCGCCCCAGATAAGCAATGACGGGCATTTAATATTGGGCAATATATCACGGATATCGGTATTAACAAGCGAAACCATAGTTTTACGCAACACCTCGGGTGCGGCATTATAATCTGCCGAGCCGTAATGCGCACGCGCTTTGTTGAGCAGACCCTCGGTTTTGCCTTTTAGCATAGGTATTGTCAAAACTTTTTTTATAATTTTAAAATTTCGAGCCCTGACTTTCTGCTTGAAACTTTTTTTAGGTATAAGCCCTGCAGCATCAAGCAACACAATTTTAGGCGGCGACACCTTGCCGTCAGCCGTAAGTTTCATTGTTACTCTGCCGCCGTGCGAATGACCGATTATTATGGGATTTACAAGCTCCATTTTGCTCATAAACTCTAAAACAAAATCACAGTAATCATCTAAATTCCAAGGTGTGGGCATTGTTTGGCTATCCCCGCAACCAGGAAAATTCACCGCGTAAAGTGTGCAACGGTCAGAAAGCGCCTCCGCTATACCGCGATAGGTATCAAAAGAAGCCGCCCAACCGTGAAGTAATAAAACCTTTATATCGCCATTACCCCAAATCTGATATTCTGTTTTAAGACCTTTTATTTCGGTAAACATAAAAACACTCCGCAAAAAAATTACATACATATACATTATATCATTATATTTTAAACTTTACAATAGCATTTTTACACATGCACGGGGTAAAATATTCTTGGTGATTTACTTGAATAAAATTAAAGACAGTCTAAAAAACGGTGTGCAAGGTATAGCGGTAGGCCTTGTAAACGGTGTGTTTGGCGCGGGCGGCGGTATGCTTGCGGTGCCGCTGCTTAAAAAATCGGGCCTTGACCAAAAAAGCGCCCACGCAAACGCAGTGGCAGTAATACTGCCCATAACTGTCATAAGCGCAATACTGTATATTTTAAAAGGAAAGGTTGCTCTGTCTGACAGTTTCACCTATATTCCCACAGGGCTTATAGGCGCGGTTATCGCAACCTTTGCGCTTAAAAAAATATCTAACAAATGGCTTCGCCGAATATTCGGCGGTTTTATGATTTACGCAGGTATACGCCTGCTGATAAAGTGAATATTGCCGCCCTTTTAGCAGGGCTTTTATCAGGAATAATAGGCGGCATGGGTTTGGGCGGAGGTGCTGTGCTGATAATTTACCTTACGGTATTTTGCGATGTTGAACAACTAAAAGCACAAGGCATAAATCTGCTCTTTTTTATACCGATAGCCATTGTCGCCGTAATTATATACGCTTTTAAAAAACAGATTAAATGGCGCATAACTCTGCCTGTCGCGGCAGGCGGAATTATAGGTGCCGCCGGCGGCTTCTTTTTAACCGACATTATAGGCGGCGGACTTACTGCAAAACTATTCGGCGGTTTTCTTATTATTTTGGGCGTAAAGGAAATTTTTTCTAAATCAAAAAACAGGTCTTGAAAGCGCGCACACCATATGCTATAATAAAAACGAATAAATGTTCGGTGAGGTGTGTTATGGCAAAAAATCCACTTACACAAAAGCAGGAAGCAGTCTATAATTTTCTTGTTAAAAAAATGAAAAACGGAATCCCCCCAACCGTGCGCGAAATTTGCACTGCTACGGGTATAAAGTCGACCTCTACCGTGCACGCAATACTGAATGCGCTTGAAGAAGAAGGATACATTATACGCGATGCAAAATATTCTCGCGCAATACGGCTTGAAAACGATTTTGATGCATCTATGGTGCCGCTTGTAGGCCGCGTTACCGCAGGTCAGCCCATTTTAGCAGTAGAGCAAATTGAAGATTATATACCATACCCTACCAAAGATGCCGACGGGCTTTTTGCACTTAAGGTTGTGGGGTTAAGTATGCGCGATGCGGGTATACTTGACGGCGACATCGTAATTGCCGACAAAAATGCGCCTTGCCATAGCGGTGACATAATCATAGGTATGGACGGTGAAGATGCCACTGTAAAGCGGCTGATTATAAAAGGTTCACAAATAATATTTATGCCCGAAAACCCCGATTTTTCACCAATATATCCCGAAAAGCCTATGGTGCTGGGCAAAGTGGTGGGTAGTTTTAGAAAGTATTAGAGATAAAATAATGAAAAATGTAGAAATTTTTACCGACGGTGCCTGCTCGGGTAATCCGGGTCCCGGCGGTTGGGGCGCTATACTGCGTTATAACGGTCATGAAAAAGAACTGTCGGGCGGCGAGGTTAACACCACCAATAACCGAATGGAACTTACGGCAGTAATTTCTGCTCTGCAAAGTTTAAAAGAACCCTGCAAAGTAACGCTGACCACCGATTCAAAATATGTATCAGACGGTATAAATCAGGGTTGGGCAAAATCTTGGCAAAAAAACGGTTGGCGTAAGGGCGATAAAAAGCCCGCGCTTAATCCTGATTTATGGCAAAAATTGCTTGAACTGTTAGAAATTCATGAGGTTAATATAGTTTGGGTTAAAGGTCACGCAGGCCACCCCGAAAACGAACGGTGCGATGCGCTTGCAGTGGAATA
>JBJFGD010000008.1:0-6810 GCA_051892355.1 Acutalibacteraceae bacterium
TGCACTATGCAGTAACTGTTTAATACGTGAGGAGTCGGCAACGCTCAGCGTCATAGCTTCCAGATAATCGTATTTGCCAATTCTGCTCCAATCTATGCAACAATTGTGGCGAACTTTGAGCATTAGGTCAAGCCAAATGCGTGTGCTGCGCCCGTTACCTTCCATGAAAGGATGTGCTACGTTCATCTCCACATATTTGTCTATTACCTCATCAATGGTAGTCTCGGGCATACGCTCTATCAACTCCAATTGCTGTGGCAGATATTGGGCAAGGCAGAATGTGAATCCTGCCTTTGAGATGGTCTTGGTGCGTATCTGTCCGGCAAAGTCGTATAGTCCTCCGAAAATATAAGCATGTATCTGCTGTAAAGCCTGTATGGTTCCCTCACGGAAATTTTCCATCATATTGCTCTCATACAAGGAATATGCTTTTCGCTTGCTCTGCCCGTCGATGGTATTATCGCTGTATGTCAGCCAGTCGAGAAATGCCGTAGCCTTCTGGTTGGGCATCACCTTTGCAAGGGCTGCTATGCCTTCAGCATCAAGATAGTCACAAAGCCGTCAGACTTTGCCTGTTCAATGGTGTTTTTCATATAGTCGGCTATACCTTTATAGGTATCAAGATAATTTTTTATATAGGTGTCGGCTTCTTTGCGGCTGACTCCTATATCTTTTGCAAGCGAAAACGCACCTATACCGTAAACAATACCGAAATTAACTGCTTTTGCGCGGCTGCGCATAATGGGCAGCACCATATCTACAGGAATATTAAACACCTGCGAAGCGGTTACGGTGTGAATATCGGTGCCGCTTTTGAACGCTTCTATCATAGTTTGGTCTTTCGCCATACTTGCAAGTACACGAAGTTCAATTTGCGAATAGTCGGCATCGCATAAAACATATCCGCCTGGGGCTTTAAAAAACTTTCTAAGCACTCTGCCTTCTTCGGTTCTTACGGGTATATTTTGAAGATTAGGCTCAAGCGAGCTTATTCTGCCTGTTCGGGCTTCGGTCTGGTTAAAGGTAGAATGTATTCTGCCATCATTGCCTTGCGCGTTAAGCAAACCGTCACAATAGGTTGATTTTAGCTTTGCAAGCTGTCGGTATTGTAAAATCATATCGACTATCGGGTAGTCATAACGCAAATCTTCAAGCACTTCGGCATTTGTGCTAAAGCCGCTTTTGGTTTTCTTTTTGGCAGGCAACCCTAATTTTACAAATAATATCTGACCTAACTGTTTAGGTGAATTTATGTTAAATTCTTCACCGGCAGAGCGATATATTTCGCAGCTTATTTCTTGTATGCGTTTTTCAAGCTGCTCTGAATATTCTTTAAGACCCTCACTGTCTACAAGAAAACCTCTGCTTTCCATAAGAGACAGTACACGAGCCAGCGGAACTTCAATATTGTACAGCAACTCAATTTGCCCGCTGCTTTCAAGCAAAGTTGTAAGTTTGTCACAACAAGTACTGAATGCGGCGGCAGAATTTAAAAACTCATCGTTGCAGTCTTTCACCGATGCGGCGGTGCCGTATTCGGCAATAAGTCTTGATACCGAATAATCAGATGCCGACGGATTACAAAGATAACCCGCTAACATAGCATCAAATTTTACGGATTTTGAGTTAGGATATTTTTTATACAGATTTTTATAATCGTATACGCGTTTTTGAATTTGTTCGTTTTCTAAAACAGCCTGCAGCTCGGCATTGTTTAACGGGCACACAAAGCCGTTACTTACCGCAGCGGTGCGAGTACCGTCAATAAAAATATCGGCATTATCTTTAATATCGGCCCCTGTTCCGACATTCAAAACCAAAGTTTTATTTTCTGAAACGGTTGCGGTATCAGACACAGGGGTAATGCCCATCTTTTCCATAAGTTTAAAAAACTCAAGTCTTGTCATAAGCTGTGCAAGTTCATCACGGTTGGCGCTGCGTATTTTATAACTGTCAATTTTTGTATCAATAGGTGCTTCACAGCAGATGGTGCCAAGCGTTCGGCTTAAAAAGGCGTTATCTTTATCATTTGCAAGCTTTTGGCGCACACCGTCTTTGATTTCAAGCTCATCTAAATGCTCATATATATGGTCGATGCTGTGGTATTTAGTTATTAGGTCGGTTGCGGTCTTTTGCCCTACACCTGCAACACCGGGTATGTTGTCAGAAGAATCGCCCATAAGAGCTTTAAGTTCTATCATTTCTTTAGGTGTAAGTGCGTAATCTTCAAAAAGCTTCTCTGTTGTGTAATCGGTGATTTCAGGGTGCCCCATTTTGGTAACGGTAAGCAGAACGCGGGTGGTGTTTGATACCAGTTGCAAGGAATCGCGGTCGCCTGTAGCTATAACACAAGTGTTACCCTGTTCACCACAGCTTTTTGCCAAGGTGCCCAAAATATCATCGGCTTCGTAGCCTTCACATTCAATATAGCTATACCCTGCAAGTGTAAGCCATTCTTTTAAAATAGGAAACTGGGTGAGAAGTTCATCGGGTGTTGCGTGTCTGCCTGCTTTATATTGTGTATACATCTTGTGGCGAAATGTGGGAGCCTTTAAATCAAAAGCTACAGCAACGCAATCGGGGTTTTCAAGTTCGCACAGTTTATTTAAAATATTTATGAAACCGTAAACGGCATTGGTATACTGACCGTCTTTGGTAGAAAGCAGTTTAATTCCGTAAAAAGCACGGTTAATTATGCTGTTGCCGTCAATCGCAAGCAGTTTCAAACAATATCACTCCTATTATATAAATATAATTATATTTATTTTACCATCTTTAATTCATTTTGTCACTATAAAATTTAAAAAATTGACAGAAAATTCATTTTCTTGTATAATCAATTTATTATGAAGATAGGTAATATAGAAATTAAGGGTTATGCTGCTCTTGCTCCTATGGCGGGTGTTGCCGACAGAGCTATGAGAGAAATATGTGCAAATTTTGGCGCGGGTTTTACTGTAGGTGAGCTTACAAGCGCCAAAGGGGTTATTCAAGGTGATAAAAAATCAGCACGATTGCTTGAATGTTTTGACAGTAATGCCGTGTGCGCGTCGCAGATTTTTGGTCGTGAGCCTTATGTTATGGCAGATGCGGCGCGTGTAGCAGAAGAATTAAACCCCGATTTTATAGATATAAATATGGGTTGCCCCGCGCCTAAAGTTGCAGGGCATGGCGGCGGCAGCGCTTTAATGAAAGATTTACCTTTAGCCGAAAAAATTGTGACAGAGGTAGTAAAGACGGTAAAGGTTCCCGTTACGGTTAAAATGCGTTCAGGGTGGGATGATGACAGCATAAATGCTGTCGAGCTTGCCCTTGCTTGCGAAGCGGCAGGCGCTGCTGCTATAACAGTTCACGGCAGAACACGCAAGCAGATGTATGCTCCGCCCGTAAATTATGACATAATTCGCGATGTAAAAAAAGCAGTTAAAATACCCGTTATAGGTAACGGTGATGTTAAAGACGCAGAATCGGCAAAATTTATGTATGAATATACGGGTTGTGATTATTTAATGATAGGTCGCGGTGCGCAGGGTAATCCGTTTGTATTCAGTGAAATAAATGCATTTTTTGAAGGGCGTGAATACACACCGCCTACCCTTGAACAGCGTTTTAACACCTGTATACAGCAGATAGAACTTATGTTAAAATACAAAGAGCATCGCACTGCTATACTTGAATCGCGTAAGCATACCGCGTGGTATTTAACAGGGCTTAATGGCGCGGCGGCACTTAGGCGTTTGTGCGGTGAAATTTCATCTATTGATGATGTAAAGCAAATTTTTGAAAAAGCCCTTGAACAGAATAAAGATTTGTGTTAAAATAATAAAGTTGTAAATTTTGAGTTTTTGAAAGGACGAATCAATATGTCAGGTCATTCAAAATGGAATAATATTAAGCGTAAAAAAGAAAAAACCGATGCTGCAAAGGCTAAAATTTTTACCAAAATAGGCCGTGAAATTTCGGTTATAGTTAAGGCGGGCGGACCTAATCCGCAAGAAAACAGCAAACTTAAAGATGCCATCGCAAAAGCCAAGGCAAACAATGTGCCTAATGATAACATTGAAAGAATTATTAAAAAAGCCGCAGGCGAGGGTGGCGCCAACGAATATGAAGAGCTTATATACGAGGGTTACGGTCCTAACGGTGTTGCAGTAGTTGTTGAAACCCTTACCGATAACCGAAACCGTACTGCAGGTGAAATGCGTCATTATTTTGATAAGTGCGGCGGCAATTTAGGTCAGTCAGGTTCGGTAATGTTTATGTTTGATCGCAAGGGCGTAATCGCAATCGAGGGTGAAGGTCTTGACGAAGATACCGTTATGGAAGCGGCGCTTGAAGCAGGCGCTGATGATTTCAGTTTTGACGGCGATGTTTTTGAAATTACCACCGAGCCTAACGATTTAGGCACTGTTCGCGACGCTTTAGAAGAAAAGGGATATTCATTCTTGTCGGCTGAGGTGCAGTATATACCCCAAACTACTACCGCTATTGATGATGAAGAACAGATTGCTAAAATGGAAAAACTTATTGATATGCTTGAAGAAAATGATGATGTTCAAGAAATCTGGCATAACTGGGATATGCCTGACGAGGATTAAGTTTTAACCACAATATATGGTAATGCTAAAAGACAGCGGATACAATATCTGCTGTCTTTTGTGTTTTTTTGTGGTTAAAATATACAGAAATAAATTTTAAATTTGTTACTTTTGTTAAAAACACAATATTTTGTGGTTTTTACTATTGACCAACACAATAATATGTGATACAATACGAAGGCGACAAAAAATTAAATAAGCTGTATGGAGATGTGGATTATATGAAAATCATTAAAAGAAGCGGCGCAGAAGTTGTGTTTGACCCTTCAAAAATCATTATCGCTGTAACCAAGGCAAACGAAAGCGTTGTGCCCAGTGAGCGTATGAGCGAAATACAAATAAAGCGTATTGCAGAAGATGTAGAGGCTGCCGCTGCTAATATGAACCGTTCTTTGAGCGTTGAAGAAATTCAGGATATGGTCGAGGATCAAATTATGAATCAGCGCGCATTCAGTGTGGCACGCCGTTATATAACCTATCGCTACAACCGTGCGCTTATTCGTAAATCTAATACCACAGATGAACAGATTTTAAGTCTTATTGAGTGCAACAACGAAGAGGTAAAGCAAGAAAATTCTAATAAAAATCCTACTGTTAACAGCGTTCAGCGCGACTATATGGCAGGTGAAGTCAGCAAAGATATAACCAAACGAATACTTCTTCCGGGTGATATTGTAGATGCTCACGAAAACGGACTTATTCATTTTCACGATGCCGACTATTTTGCACAGCATATGCATAACTGCGACCTTGTAAACCTTGAAGATATGCTTCAAAACGGTACGGTTATAAGCGGCACACTTATCGAAAAACCGCACAGTTTTTCTACCGCTTGCAATATTGCAACACAAATTATTGCACAGGTTGCATCATGTCAGTACGGCGGACAGAGCATAAGTCTTACACATCTTGCGCCTTTTGTAGACATAAGCCGTAAGAAAATTCGTACCGAGGTAGTTGAAGAATTTAAAGAAATCGGTGAAGAAATTTCAGACGAAAAGATTGATAAAATTACCGAGCGCCGTTTGCTTCAAGAAATTCGTAAGGGTGTTCAAATGATACAGTATCAGGTTGTAACCCTTATGACAACAAACGGACAGGCTCCGTTTGTTACGGTATTTATGTACCTTAACGAAGCGAAAAACGATCGTGAACGCCAAGATCTTGCCCTTATTATTGAAGAAACTTTGCGCCAGCGCTTTGAGGGCGTTAAGAACGAAAAGGGCGTATGGATTACCCCGGCATTTCCAAAACTTATTTATGTTCTTGAAGAAGACAATATCCGCGAAGGCACAAAGTATTGGTATCTTACAAAGCTTGCCGCTAAATGTACCGCAAAGCGTATGGTGCCTGATTATATCTCTGAAAAAATTATGCTTCAGAACAAAATCGACAAAAACGGAGACGGTCACTGCTATACCTGTATGGGCTGCCGCAGCTTTTTGACACCTTATGTTGATGAAAACGGCAATGCAAAATATTACGGTAGATTTAACCAAGGTGTTGTAACCGTAAATCTTGTTGATATCGGTCTTTCTGCTAATAAAGATATTGATAAATTCTGGGAAATATTTGACCGCAGAATGGAACTTTGCCACAGAGCGCTTCAAGCACGCCACGAAAGACTTACCGGCACACTGTCGGATGCTGCTCCTATTTTATGGCAGTACGGTGCATTGGCACGCCTTGAAAAGGGTGAAACAATAGATAAATTGCTTCACGGCGGTTATTCAACGCTGTCACTTGGCTATGCAGGACTTTGGGAGTGCGTATATTCATTGATAGGCAAAAAACTTACCGAAGAAGAAGGTAAGAAATTAGGCCTTGAAATAATGAAAAAACTTAATGAATATACTGCAAAGTGGAAAAAGGCCGAAAATATTGACTATTCTCTCTATGGTACTCCGCTTGAAAGCACAACATATAAATTTGCAAAATGTCTGCAAAAGCGTTTTGGTATCATAAAAGGTGTTACAGACAAAAATTACATTACAAACAGTTATCATGTTCATGTTACCGAGCCTATCGATGCTTTTGACAAGTTGGCACTTGAATCAGAATTTCAGGCATTGTCACCCGGCGGTGCAATTTCTTATGTTGAAGTACCTGATATGAAAAATAATATTGATGCTGTGCTTTCGGTAATGCAGTTTATTTATGATCATATTATGTATGCTGAGCTTAACACCAAAAGCGACTACTGTCAGGTTTG
>JBJFGD010000009.1:0-1702 GCA_051892355.1 Acutalibacteraceae bacterium
GGTAAGCAGAAGTTGGTAGACACCGGCGGTCGCGTTGACAGATTTAAAAAGCGTTTCGGTATGGAAGATAAATAATTATTACCGCAATTCCGCAATCGGCCCGCAGGGTGATTGCGGTTTTTTGTTTAGTTATACAAACTAAACTGTATAGTTTTTGTGACTAAAATGGGGGATTTGGTGCAGGAATATATAACTATTGACGGTGTTTATACCGCTGAATACAACGAAAAACATTCTCGTTTTATAGCAACTGCTTTTCACTGTGAAAGCGAAGAACAGGCGAGCAGTATAATAGCCGCGCAAAAAAACAAGTATTGGGATGCACGGCACAATGTGTATGCCTATCTTTTGCAAGACGGTACTGCGCGTTTTTCTGATGACGGCGAGCCTCACGGCACGGCAGGTAAACCCGTGTTAGATGTTATTAAAGGCAGCGGAATTACAAATGTTTTAATTGTAGTAACCCGTTATTTTGGGGGTATATTGCTAGGCACCGGCGGCCTTGTTAAAGCATACAGTACAAGTGCCAAAGATTCACTTGCAAGCGCGCAATGCGTACAAATGTGTGCTTGCACCGAATATAGAATAAATTGTGATTACGGTGATTATGACCGCCTTGTAAGACTTATAAATGACTCAAACGGCAACATAAAAGACACACAGTTTTCCGATAAAGTAGAGATAATTTTTATGTTAAAAGAGTGCGATTGCACTGCGTTTTGCAACCGGCTTTGTGAGGTGTTTGCATCTAAATTAGAGGCTAAAGAGCAAAATAAATTATTTTTTCCCTTTAAATTATAAAAAAATAGAGGAATTTTAAAACTTTTTGCTAATATTTAATATGTAGGGTTATAAAGGGTGGTGCGCTTTTGGAAAATGTAAGACTAACTACTGAAAATATTGAAAAGGAAATACTGTCGCCCTATGCCACTTTAAGCGCGAATTCGGCAGGTCGTGAGCGTTTTGAAGAACACTGTGATTTAAGAACCGATTTTCAGCGCGACCGCGACAGAATTATTCACTGTAAAGCGTTTAGGCGGCTTAAGCATAAAACGCAGGTCTTTTTGTCTCCCGAGTCTGACCACTATCGCACACGGCTTACCCACACTTTAGAGGTGTCACAGATAGCGCGCACCATAGCAAGGGCATTGCGGTTCAATGAAGATTTGACCGAGGCAATAGCTTTAGGCCACGATTTAGGGCATACGCCATTCGGTCATGCGGGTGAAAGAGCACTTAACGAGTTATACGGTGAATTTACCCATTTTGAGCAAAGTGTGCGTGTTTGCCGTGTAATAGAGCGTACCGGTAAGGGCTTAAATTTGACAAGCGAAGTGCTTGACGGCATACTTCATCACACACGCGGCGATTGGGCGCATACTCCCGAAGGTAAAATTGTGCGTTTTAGTGACCGAATAGCATATATCAATCATGATATTGATGATGCAATTACGGCGGGTGTTATTTGTGAAGAAGATATACCGCATAATATAAGAGAAGTTTTAGGTTGCAGTAAAAGCCAACGCATAGATACTCTTGTAAAATCGGTTGTGGTAAACACCGAAAAAGATGATGTAAAAATGGATAGTGTTACGGCGAGCGTCTATGAGCAGTTGCATAATTTTTTATTTGATGCAGTATATCGCAATCCTGTAGTAAAACATGAAGAAACCAAGGTTTACGGCATTGTCAGCGGTATATA
>JBJFGD010000010.1:0-3548 GCA_051892355.1 Acutalibacteraceae bacterium
AGAAATCAGATACTTTTGCCGTAAAAGCGAAACATTGTCGGGGTCTTTCTGTATTTCTTCATAAAGCCGCTTTTCAATTCTTGCGCGCATTTCAGCAGCAGCGGCATTTGTAAAGGTAACTATAAGCAATCGGTCGGCGCCAATTTGCGAGTTTTGGTCAAGCAACATATTTATAACACGCTCTACTAAAACAGCAGTCTTGCCTGAACCCGCAGCGGCAGATACAAGAATATTGCCCCGAGCTTCAATTGCCTTTTGTTGCATTGGTGTAGGTTTAAATGCCATTCTCGCTTACCTGCCTTTCTATTTCATCAAGCACCTCTTGATTTGTAAGTTTTGGCACTGTCTGGTGCTTTTCATTTTCTATGCGGCAAATGCTTTGATATTCGCAGTATTTACACGCAGGGCTGTCGAGACCGTCAACGGGGTCTGCGGCAATGTTACCGTTATATATCGCTTTGCCCGAAGATTTTAATTTTGACTCAATAAACGCAAAAATTTTATCAAAATCTTCTGCCTTTACAAAACTGTCAGAGGGCGATTTTTCTGAAAACTTTGGTACAAATTCACCCTTATTTTCCTTGTCCATCGCAGTTACAAGCTGCATATCGGCCGAAAGCAGTCCGTTCATACGGCGTTTTGAAGGTGTGTTGTCTTTAACACGGTTTGCAGGCATATACAAAATACCTGCAGGCGCACCGCCGAATTGCCCGCTTTTTGACAATGCATATAAATATATTAACATCTGCATATTTTGACCAAAAAGTATGTCAGGCAATTTGAAATCACGGTGACCTGTTTTATAGTCAATTATTCTTATATAACCGTTCCATATATCAAGTCGGTCAACTATACCCGTAAGTTCTAAAGCGCCGTAACCCTCTATTGGAATTTCAATTTCGGGCATATCGCCATTATAACCGATTTTAAGCTCACACTTAACGGGTGTAAAATCAGACTGTGCAAACTCTAAAGCCAATCTGCCTACAACATATTTAAGAGAGCGCTTAATAGTAGAAACCAAAAATTTAAGATACGGTGTTTCAATGTTTTCATACCCTGCAATCATATTGAGATACTGTGCAGTATATTTATCTACTAAATCAGAAATTTCTGTTTCGCTAAAACCGCTTAAATCTTTACCATAATCTTCAACTGCTCTTTGCAACACATAATGCACCAGCGTACCGCGTTGCATAGCGTTAAATTCGGCAGGCTGCAACCGTTGCACGCGCAGTCCGTAACGGCAAAAATACATAAATCGACAACGGTTAAGTGTATCAAATTTTGAAGGCGACATTGTAATTTTTTTACCAAACAGTTGTTTTGCGGCATCACTGCTTATAGCGTATTTTGTACGGCTTTGGCTGTTAATAACGCTATCAATTCGGTCATACATATTGCTGCCCTCAAGCGCGTTTATAAGAGTTAAAGTATCATTGCTATCGGCAGATATACCTCTGCAAAGCAATGAAAACGCATCTTCAGATGTTTCGGGCAAAAAGTCTTCTGTAATAGTGGCAGACTCGTTTATTACATTACAATTAAAATTCTTTTGTATGTCTGTAACAAATGCCGATGGCTCTGATGATGTTATGCCGTCAAAAGTAGTTGTATGGCTTATAAAAATGCCGCAAGATGCACAACACACATTGCTGTAAAGCAGACATTCTTCATCAACAGCTGACGAAAAAGTTTTATCAGAAATTTCAATACCCAAATAAATCATTTTTTCTCTTTCAGAATTTGCAAACAAACCTGAATTTTGCTCTGATTTGGGAAATACCCCCTGATTAGCGCCCACAATAAAGGCATATTTGGGACGAGACGGCCTTATTCGGTCAGCGGCACCGAATGTGACCTCATCAATCATCTGCGGTATTACACCGACTGTTTCACTTGTTATAGCGGTAACTAACGCATCACAGAATTCTTTGTTGGAAATTTGCATTTCACCAAAGCACAAAGCAAGGCTATTTAAAATTTGCATTATGCTGTCCCAAGCTTGTCGCATACCGTTCATATAAACAGTATCGCTGTTTATATATTCATCTGAAAGAATACTGAACTTTTTTGCAGCATCACAAGTATCAAACAGACTAACTAACGCACGCGACATATTTTGAGCAGTGCCTGAAAAATTTTGTTTTAAATCTGCAAGCGGTTTTATTGCATTTTCACGCAGTTTATTAATTTGTGCTATTTTTACCTTGGTTTCATCACTTAATATTTCTTGTGCTGAAAAACCGTCAGGATCCATAGACCATTCACTAAGCCACTGTTCACCTTCAATATTCCAAAGGTATGTATAATTTTCAAGCGTGGTTATTTCATCAAGAGTCAATACGCCTATTCCCGATTTGTGAAACCGAAGTATATTTTCGGTAGAAAAATTTCGAACAACTGCACTTGCCGCAAGCAGTGCCACCGCAGGCGGCATACTGTAAAGCGGAATACGGCGGTCTATAAAACAACTGACATTATTTTTTTTACAAGCAATACCAAGCGCATCTTCATAAGGCTCGGTATCGCGGGCTATTACTACAAAATCGCTGTAACGGGCACCTTTTTCACGCACAATACGCCTAATATTACGCGCAACAAAATCAGCCTCACTATACACACTGTCAGCGCAATAAAGCGTAATATTTTCACACTTTTCTTTATAATCTATACTGTTGCCCGCCATAAAATCTTCTAAAGCGGCAAGATCTGCATAATTATAGTTTTTTGTATTTAATACAATGTCGTCACATATTTGTACCGCATGCGCACGCGCTATATTTGATATGCGGCTTTTTACCTTTTTAATATTTGAAAACAGACCGAAATCACGAGTGTCTTTAATATTATCGGTAAGAGTTACGGTTACTGTTTCGGCTTGCGAAATAATTCGTTCAAGTATCTTGTACTGCTGTCCGGAAAAGCCCTTGAAAGAATCTATAAACACTGTTTTACCGTCAAAATAACGGCAGTTTTCTAAAGCAAAATAAAGTTTAGTGAGCCTATCAGACGAATCAATAAATTTTTCAGACAAAACAGCATTATACTGCTCATAAATAAGCGCGGTGTCAAAAAGTTTAATCTTTAACTGCTCATCATCGGTTTTGTCGGCAGCAGCATATAAATCTTCGGCAGATACAAAATTTAGCTTAAATTCACCTATAGTATCAACCATAACAGATGCAAATGAAGAAGAGTTACCGTATTTTTTAAAACGCTTAAGCTCAGATTGACACAATCGTATTGCCTTACTCATTAATATAATTTTATCTGTATCAGAAATAGATGTACCGCATACACCGCCGTTTATACGCTCTACTTCATCACAAAGGCGGCTAAAACTGATAACCGTTACCTTTTGCGCATCACTGTCGCCTAATACATCAAGAATATTCTTTTCGCTTTCAAATGAAAACTGTTCAGGCACTAAAAGAATCGGACTATTGCCCTGTCGCACGCAATTAGCTATTTTTTCGGTAACAGTATATGTTTTACCGCTTGAAGCTCTGCCTAAAATAAACTGTAACATTTTATCACCGCCATTT
>JBJFGD010000010.1:3648-6780 GCA_051892355.1 Acutalibacteraceae bacterium
TTTACCGCTTGAAGCTCTGCCTAAAATAAACTGTAACATTTTATCACCGCCATTTAAAATATTTTATCATAATTATCTGTCTAACACAATAACCATTATAATTATTTACATGTACCAAAATCAGTACAATATATAATTTGTGCTTTATCTGGTATTATAATATTGTTTTAAATTGGTAATTGAATATAACCACAACTGGTATTATACTGCTAATAAATTCAGGAGGCGATTTATATGAAAAAGAAAGAATTATTAAAATTAGTGCTTACAGCAATGTTTGCGGCACTCGCTTATGTAGCGACAACCATTATACAAATACCAATACCCGCAACAGGCGGCTACATAAATCTTGGCGACTGCGTTGTACTGCTGGGTGCATTTTTGTTAGGACCTATATACGGTGCGCTTGCGGGCGGTATAGGCTCGGCGCTTGCGGATATTTTAAGCGGTTACGCACAATATGCAATTGGTACTTTTGTAATCAAAGCCGCAATGGCGGCGGTTGCTGCGCTTATATACCACGCGCTTAAATCAAAAATAAAAATTAGTTCACCTATTGCTGCAATAATTGGTGAAATAATAATGATTGCAGGCTACTTTATTTACGAAAGCGTGTTCTTAGGTTACGGTTTAGGTGCCGCTGCGGCAATACCCGGCAATGCAATTCAGGCAGTTGCAGGTGCTGTTTCAAGTGTTTTGCTGTATCATGCATTATATTTGATACCACAAATTAAAAAAATAAGTTATTAAAAGGTGTAAATATGATAAATGCTATAACAGAGCAGGCTAAAAAAACTATAATTGAGCTTATAGAAGTATCGAATATTAAAACAGGCGATCTGTTGGTTATTGGTTGTTCATCAAGTGAAGTTGCCGGAGGAACAATAGGTAAAAATTCGAGCATTGATGCGGCACAGGCTGTATTTAACGGTATCTACCCAACATTGAAAGAAAAAGGAATATACCTTGCGGCACAATGTTGCGAACACCTTAACCGCGCAATAGTACTTGAAGAAGAAGCGGCTCAAAAATTCGGCTATGAAATAGTAAATGTTTGTCCGCAACCTAAAGCAGGCGGCTCATTTGCAACAACTGTATGGAACAACCTGACAAGTCCCGTTGCAGTAGAACATATCAAAGCTAAAGCCGGTCTTGACATTGGCAACACACTTATAGGTATGCATCTTAAAGAGGTTGCGGTACCCGTAAGACTGTCTATAAACAAAATAGGCGAAGCGCCGATAGTATGTGCCAGAACTCGACCTAAATTTATTGGCGGAGAACGCGCTCATTATCAAGATGAATTAAAATAAAATTAAATCCCCCTATGTTAACGCATAGAGGGATTTAATTTAATTTTATTCGATTGTTTCACTCTCTTGAACCTTTAAATGTAATTTTTCAATACAAGCTTTACAAACGACTTGATTTTCAAACTCTACGCAAGATTCTTCACTGTTGCAAAAAACACAGTTGGGATTGTGCTTTTTTAACACTATATTATCGCCATCCATAAAAATTTCAAAACTGTCAACACCGTTTACCATATCAAGCTGTTTGCGTATTTCACGGGGAATTACCACTCTGCCCATATTATCAAGAGTGCGTATGATACCTGTTTCTTTCATATTGATATCTCCTATTCAATAGTCCAATCAATCGGTGACTGACCGCTGCTTATCAAAATTTGATTTGTTTTTGAAAAATGCTTGCAGCCAAAAAAGCCGTTATATGCCGACAACGGGCTCGGGTGTACCGTAATAAGCTTTTTATGTAACGGATTTTTAATAATATCAGCCTTTTTGCGTGCATTTGCACCCCAAAGCAAAAAAACTACGGGTGTTGTTTTTTTGTCAAGTTCAGATATGACTCTGTCGGTAAACTGCTCCCAACCCATACCTTTATGACTGTTAGGCGATGCTTCGCGCACAGTAAGAACAGTATTAAGCAACAAAACACCCTGTTTTGCCCAAGCGGTAAGCTCACCATGATTTGGTATGGTAAAACCTATGTCATCATGTAGCTCTTTATAAATATTTTTAAGTGAAGGCGGGGGCTCTATTCCCTTTTGTACAGAAAAACAAAGTCCATGCGCCTGACCCGCACCGTGATATGGGTCTTGACCTATAATTACCACTTTTGTATTTTCAAATGAAGTATAACGCAAAGCGTTAAAAATATCATTCATATCCGGGTAGATGGTTCGGGTGGCATATTCATTTTTTAAAAAACCGCGAAGATTTATATAATACGGCTTTTGCCATTCGTCTTTTAAAATAGTATCCCAATCATTGCCTATGTTTACCATACATATTTTCCTTTATATAATATCATATACTTCGACAATTCCGCTTGAGTGGTATAAAGATGGGGTAATCATAATTGAATATCCTCTTCCGTTATCGCTTGTCCATTCAACCGAATGCCGACGCGGCACCGCACAAGATGCGAGCAGCATCATAATAGCACCGCCATGCATTATAACACCTGCGTTTGTTATATCATGATCCATCATGTCACGCACTATCATATTAAGCGCCAAAGCTTGCCGTTTTATAAAGTTTGCGGTGCTCTCTCCGCCTTCGGGGGCTTCGAGTCTGCCACTGGTCCATTCAGCATACTGCGGCATAAGTTCAAGTTGTTCGGCGGTTTTGCCTTCAAACTCACCAAAGTCATATTCGGTAAGCTCATCAATAACAACAGGTTCAAAACCGGGGTAAATAATATTTGCGCTTTGTTTGCAACGAAGCAATGGGCTTGTATAAAGCCGTTCAATATCAGGGTATTCTAACGACTGACGCAACTGTTGCAATTCACGCACACCTTCGGGTGAAAGCGGTAAATCGGTGCGATTTCCAATATACATACCCGCACGATTTGCATCTGTAGCGCCGTGTCGAATAAGATGTATTTTAAATGTTTTCATTTTCTAATAACTCCGTAATAATGCTGTTTGAAATAAGCATACCGCTATCGGTAAGTGATATTCGCGGTAGATCTGCTTTTATATAATCTGCTTTTTCAAGCAGAGAAATTTTTTCTTTTATGTTTTGGGGTATTGTGTCATATATTTGTGATAGATCAACGCCCTGTGATAATCGAAGCCCTAACATTAACTTTTCTGCTTTGCCT
>JBJFGD010000011.1:0-1694 GCA_051892355.1 Acutalibacteraceae bacterium
CGCTGAGGTTTGCTGTCAGACCTTCATCTGCACGGCGCATAATATCATCAACAAAATCTTGTGCTGCACGGCGCATTTCTTTGCTTTTGCCTTGCGCGTTAGAAATTATTTCGGCAGCCTTTTCCTGCGCCATTTTAACAATTTCTTCTTGTGCTACCATTGCTTTTGCCTTTTCTTCTGCTGAGCGAATGATACCGTCAGCCTCACGCTTAGCAGTGGTAATAATATCGGCGCGATCAGCTACAATGCCGCGAGCCTGCTTGATTTCACTTGGTATGTTAAGGCGAATATCGTCAACAACAGCGCGAAGCTTTTCAATGTCAACAACTGTTTTCTTGCCCGGTATTTTAATACCGCTGTCAAGCACCTCATCAAACTGTTCAAGTAATTCGTCAAGTGTCATTTTAATTCATCCTCCGTAAGTTATTTAAAAGTTTAGTTTTTTGATGATAATATACGCTTAATTATATCATCATGAATAACCGCAGGTACGAAGTCTTCAATATCTCCGCCCATACCGGCTATCTGTTTTACCATACTGGAACTCAAATACATATTTTGAGCACTTGTGGTAAGAAATAGCGTTTCTACACTTGGGTTAAGTTTTTTATTGGTAAGCGCCATTTGGAATTCGTATTCAAAATCTGACATGGCGCGTAAACCCTTAATAATTGCACATGCGTTTTTCTGTGCTGCGTAATCGGCAAGCAAACCGTCAGATAAATCAACCTCAACATTATCAAGACCGTTTACGCATTTTTTAATCATTTCTTTTCGTTCATCAGGCGAAAAAGTGTAATGCTTGTCCGCATTGTTCATTACAACAACAATAATTTTATCAAACATTGCGGCGGCAAGAGTAATAATATCTAAATGACCATGTGTAATAGGGTCAAAACTACCCGGGCATACGGCAATTCGTTCACTCATATTGTGGCACATCCTTTTGGTAAACCGTAATTAAAGTTTTACCGTATTTGTAAACCTTGCAAACATTAAAATTTAAAATATGTTCAGGCAATTTTATTTCTAATGGGTGTTCGCAAAATATTTTGCCGTAATCGCTCATTAACGGAATAGTTTTTTTTATGGCATCTTCAAGTATTCCGGCCTGATACGGTGGGTCAAGAAAGGCAACATCAAACTTTTTATTGCAGCGTATTGCAAATGTAGAATAATCACTTTTGTGTATTGTTGCATTACTTGCAAGGCTTGTGTTTTCAAGATTTTTTTTAACTGCATTTAGCGATGCATCATTACAGTCGACAAAGTCAGCACTTTCGGCACCTCGGCTTAATGCTTCGATACCAAGCTGGCCGCTGCCTGCAAATAAATCAAGAACTCGTCTGCCTTCAATTTCAAATTGAATAGAACTGAAAAGCGCTTCTTTAACCTTTTCGCCTGTAGGTCTTACAATATCGTTGCCCGATACTGTTATTAAACGCTTGCCTTTTGCTGTACCTGTTATAACACGCATTAAAGTAGACCTCACAGAAAAAATACATATGTATATAAAATACCAAGCATATTATCGCACTAAATGAGGTGTTTTGTCAACCCTTATTTTCATTTGTATTTAAATTTATTTGTTTTAAAATCATTTTTTTATAATTTACCCTTGAATATAGACATATTGTTTCATATTGAAAAATTAAGGTATGCTGCAAATAAAAGCCATAGTAAATAAGGTACTT
>JBJFGD010000012.1:0-1691 GCA_051892355.1 Acutalibacteraceae bacterium
GAATAATTTAAGATTTAAGATTTACAATTTAAAAGGAGCGGCATACAACTATGTCGCCCCTTTTTAGCGTATCTGAAACAAAAGAAAGGTTGTTTTAATGGAAGTTATATCTTTTGTAAATTGGATTGAAGCAGCGCCGCAGTGGATTCAATCCTGCCCCGAGTGGCTGCAAAATCTTATTTTTCAACTCTATCAAACATTTATATATCAAAACCGATGGAAATTTTTTGTTGACGGTCTTAAGGTAACCTTTATTGTCACAATAGGCGCACTTATAATAGGTGTTATTTTGGGTGTTATTATTGCTGTAATACGCACCTCGCACGACAGTATTATAAATAAAAAACCGCCTGTTATTTTGCGTGTTTTAAATTCGGTATGCAAACTATATCTTACCGTAATACGCGGAACACCTATGATGGTACAGCTGCTTATTATGGGATTTGTAATTATGGTGCCTAAAACAAATACGGGTATGATACTGTGCGGTATTATAACTTTAGGCATAAATTCAGGCGCATATGTTGCCGAAATTGCGCGCTCGGGTCTTATGTCTATAAATGTCGGACAAACCGAAGCCGGCAGAAGCCTTGGATTTAACTATATTCAGACTATGTGGTATATAGTTATTCCGCAGGCTATAAAAAACATTCTTCCAGCCCTCGGTAATGAAATGATTACCCTGCTTAAAGATACATCTCTTGTTTCTGTAATCGCTCTTCGTGATGTTACAAAGCAGGCACAAAATATTGTAAGTAAAACCTATCAGGCATATGTTCCTTATATCAGCCTTGCGCTTATATATCTTGTAATTGTTATTATTCTTACTAAACTGCTCAGCATTTTAGAAAGGAGGCTGCGTAAGAGTGACCACTAATGAAACTTTAATAAAGGTTGAAAATTTAGAAAAAAATTTCGGTAAAATTGAGGTTTTAAAGGGCATAGATACCGAAATTAAAAAGGGCGAAGTCGTTGTAATCATCGGCGCATCAGGATCAGGTAAATCTACATTTTTACGCTGCCTTAACCTGCTTGAACACCCCACCGGCGGTCATATTTATTTAGACGGAACCGACATCACAGATGATGCTACCGATATAAATATACACCGTCAAAAAATGGGTATGGTTTTTCAGCAGTTCAACCTTTTTCCACATATGAGTATACTAAAAAATATGACTATAGCTCCTATAAAACTGCTTAAAATAAGCAAGCAAGATGCCGAAGCAAAGGCTATGTCTTTACTTGAAAAGGTAGGTCTTGCAGACCGTGCCGACGCCTACCCCTCACAGCTTTCAGGCGGTCAGAAACAGCGTGTCGCGATAGTTCGCGCACTTTGTATGGACCCTGAGATTATGCTGTTCGACGAGCCGACAAGCGCACTTGACCCTGAAATGGTAGGCGAAGTGCTTAATGTAATTAAAGACCTTGCCGCAAGCGGTATGACAATGGCAATAGTTACCCACGAAATGGGCTTTGCCCGCGAAGTTGCTGACCGCATAATATTTATAGATGAAGGTGTAATTGCCGAAGAGGGCACCCCCGAAGAAATATTCAGCAACCCCAAAAGCACAAGACTTCAAGACTTTTTAAGTAAAGTACTTTAAAAACATATAACAAAAACGCTGCTTAATCTTGAAGTGAACCCCAAAGTTTAGACAAAATTTAATATTAAACTATTTGTGAGTGAG
>JBJFGD010000013.1:0-1691 GCA_051892355.1 Acutalibacteraceae bacterium
ATCTGTTTACAGCAAAAAAGAATATGTCTGGCAAAAAATAAGTTCTGATATACGGCCTGTGGTTGTAGGTTTTGGCCCTTCAGGTATTTTTGCGGCGCTAACTTTGGCTCGGGCAGGCTTGCGGCCTATAGTTTATGAACGCGGAGCAGATGTTGATACACGCACAGCCGATGTAGAAAAGTTTTTTGCCGGCGGCAAGCTTAACCCCGATTCAAATGTTCAGTTTGGCGAAGGTGGCGCAGGTACATTTTCTGACGGTAAACTAAACAGCGGCATAAAAGACATTCGTTGCCGCACTGTGCTTGAAACTTTTTATCAGTTTGGTGCTCAAAAGGATATTTTAATAGATGCAAAACCGCATATAGGCACCGATATTTTAAAAACCGTTGTAAAAAATATTCGTAAAGAGATTATTTCGCTTGGCGGAGAAGTTAATTTTAATTCACGGTTTGACGGTGTATTTTTTGAAGGTGAAAGACTTTCAGCAATATCGGTAAACGGGCAAAAAACGAATTGTGAGTATCTTGTGTTATGCATTGGTCATTCTGCTCGCGATACTTTTAAAATGTTAAACCAAAACGGTGTTTCAATGATGCGCAAGCCGTTTGCTGTGGGTGTGCGTATAGAGCATTTGCAAAGTGATATAAACAAGGCTTTATATGGTGATTTTGCAAGTCACCCTGCACTTAAAGCCGCCGACTATAAGTTTGCTGTTCATTTAGAAAACGGCAGGGGAGTATACACCTTTTGTATGTGCCCGGGCGGTGAAGTTATCAATGCCTCAAGCGAGCAAGGCGGTATTGCGGTAAACGGTATGAGTAACAGCCGCCGTGACGGTGTAAATGCCAATAGCGCGTTGTTGGTAGGTATTAATCCCGAAGATTTATCAGGTGATAGTGTGCTTGCAGGTTGTGAATTTCAGCGTGAAATTGAACAAAGAGCTTATAAAATAGGCGGCGGTAGGGTGCCTGTAAGCAGCGTAGGCAGGTTTGTTTTTAATGAGAATATTATTGACAGCAATGTTAATACTACCGTCAAGCCTGATACAATCGATTCGGATTTTGATGAAATTTTTCCAAAATTTGTTACCGATTCAATTAGAAGCGGTATAAAAGAAATTGACAAAAAAATAAACGGATTTGCATCACCCTACGCTATGCTTACCGCACCTGAAACACGAAGTTCTTCACCGGTAAGAATTTTGCGTAACGAAAACGGTGAATCCATTACCTTTGGCGGTATTTACCCTTGCGGCGAGGGCGCAGGATATGCAGGCGGTATTATGTCTGCTGCTGTTGACGGTATGAAATCTGCCGAGCAGTTAATAGCCGCAATTAAATCTCGGCAGTAAAAATTTTAATAATTGCAGTTTAAAAAGATTATTTTTTGTTTTTTTAGGTATAAATTGCATATAAAAACATCAAAGTTTCTTAAATATTTTGCCAATATAAATGAAAAAAATAAAAATTTGTTAAATAATAAACAAAATTACTTGAAAAATTTAATCAAATGGGGTAAAATATGGTATAGAAAAAATTTAGGAGGTTTATTCCAATGGTTAAAGTTGCTATTAACGGATTCGGTCGTATTGGCCGTCTCGCATTTCGTCAGATGTTTGGTGCTGAAGGCTACGATGTAGTAGCTATCAACGACCTTACAAAACCCTCAATGCTTGCAAATCTTTTAAAGTA
>JBJFGD010000014.1:0-6655 GCA_051892355.1 Acutalibacteraceae bacterium
TGTCTGCATGCGCTTTACGGCGACTGGAATGACGCGCTCGACGGTCTTGGCAAAACTTCAGACCAAACACGCGAATTCGGCACGGGTGTCAGTGTTATGACCTCATTACAGCTTTATCAAAACTGCGGCGAATTGTGCGAAATTTTAGAGCATACGGGCAACCACCGTGAAAAGTGTGCCGAGTACAAACAATATGCCGAAATACTCAAAAACGGTCTTACTAAATATGCAATTGATACTAACAATGACGGTGAACGCCGCGTAATTCACGGTTGGGGCGACAAGATGTCTTATAAGATTGGCTCTTGGCATGACCCTGACGGTGTATCTCGCGCCAGCAACGCTGCAACCTCTTTCTGGGCAATATCGGGTATGATTAAAAATGACCCCTCTATGAAAGAGAGTATTATGTCTACATTTAAAACGCTTGATTCAAAATACGGCATTATGACATTTGACAAAGCGTTTCCGCTTGATATGCACAAGTATGTAGGCCGTATTGCAAATATTACTGCAGGCACCTATGAAAATGCAGGCACCTATGTTCACGCAACAATGTTTGCGGTATCGGCATTGTTTCTTATGGGCGAAAGCGAAGAAGCTTGGAGACAGTTTAGTCTTGCTACCGTTCTTTCACATAAAGATTGCAGCAAGTCGCCCTTTGCAATGCCTAACTCTTACTTTAGAAACGAAGATTGGTGTATTGACGGTCAGTCATTTGCCGATTGGTACACAGGCAGCGGCACAGTATTTATTAAAAACCTTATAAAATACGGATTTGGTGTATGCCCCACACTTGACGGTTTGGTTATTCAAACTGCGGCAACAATGCCCACTGCCGATGCATCGCTTGATATTGTTGTTAAGGGTCACCCAATAACCGTAAAATATCAAAACAAGGGTGTTGGCAGGCGCGCCTTTACCGTAAACGGCAAAGAAATTGCCGGCGCTTATGACGAAATGATGAAAATCAATAAATTGTTTATACCAACCGCTGACATTACCGACGGCACAGTTATTGAGGTTATAGACTAAAAAATATTGACAAGTATTATAAAAAGTGATATACTTGCAATATATTTTAAAAACTATGATGAAGAAAAGTATCGGTATAAACGGTGCTCAGTGAGTGGCAGCCAGTGCAAATGCCGCCATACGCATACCGTGAAGAACACTTCGGAGTTGCAAACCCAAAAGTTAATCACTTAGTAGGGGCGCCGTGTGTGGCTCGTTATAGCCACTAACAGTATTTTGCTGTGAGTGATCGTGTTTACACGATAATATGGGTGGCACCGCGAATAAGTCTTTTAGCGTTATTCGTCCCTGTTTTTAGGGATGAATAGCGCTTTTTTATTTTACAAAATTCAACATTTATTTTAAATGGAGTGAAAATTTATGAAACACATTGACATTATCGACATTATGAACAATTCCGACTTTATAGGCAAATCGGTTACTGTTTGCGGTTGGGTGCGTACTTCGCGCGATTCTAAAAATATGGCATTTTTAGAATTAAATGACGGTACTACTTTAAAGCATTTGCAAATAGTAATAGATAAGGCGGTAATTAGCGATATTTCTGAATATATGAAACTAGGCACCTCACTCAAGGTTGAAGGCACCGTTGTAAAATCGGTTGTTGCTGTTGACTCGGTCGAAATAAACGCCGAAAAAATCACCGTTTTAGGTGTTTGCCCGCCTGAATATCCGTTACAGAAAAAGCGCCATACGCTTGAATACTTGCGTACAATACCCGCGCTTCGTGTTCGCACAAATACATTTAACGCAGTATTTCGCGTGCGCTCGGTAATTTCGGCTTGTATACACGAATTTTTTCAAAGCCGTCATTACACATACATTCACACTCCGCTTATCACAGGCAGCGACTGTGAGGGCGCGGGCGAAATGTTTAAGGTAACAACTCTGCCGTTTGACCACAGTTTTAAAACCGAAGAAGAGGCAGATGCCGCCGACTTTTTCGGCCGCCGTGCAGCACTTTCGGTTTCGGGCCAGCTTGAAGGTGAAGTTGCCGCAATGGCGCTTGGTAAAATTTATACCTTTGGTCCGTCATTCCGTGCTGAAAAGAGCAATACCCCCCGCCATGTTGCTGAATTCTGGCATGTTGAGCCTGAAGTTGCCTTTGCAGAGTTGCCCGACATTATTGAAATTGCAGAAGACCTTATTAAGCACATCATAAACACCGTGCTTGAAAAATGCCCTGAAGAGTTAAAATTTTTCAACGCACACTTTGAAAAAGGGCTTATTGAAAAATTGCAAAATGTTGTAAGCCATGACTTTGCCGTTATGACCTATACCGAAGCTATAGATGCGTTAAAGAAAAGCGGAAAAGAATTCCAATATCCTGTTGAATGGGGTTGCGACCTGATGACCGAGCACGAGCGCTATATTGCAGAAGAGATATGCAAACGCCCTGTATTTCTTACCGACTATCCAAAAGAGATTAAATCTTTCTATATGAAGCAAAACCCCGACGGAAAAACCGTTGCCGCAACCGACCTATTAGTGCCTACCGTTGGCGAAATCATAGGCTGCAGCGAGCGTGAAGCCGACCTTGATAAGTTGCTTGAAGCCATGAATGTGCGCGGTATGAACCTTGAAGATTATAAAGATTATATCTCACTGCGTAAATTCGGCTCGGTTCCGCACAGCGGTTTTGGTTTAGGTCTTGAAAGAATAATTATGTATGTTACAGGCGTACAGAATATTCGCGATGTTATACTCTACCCACGCACAGTAGGTAATATTTCTTAAAATTGGAAGTGTTTTTATGGAAAAATATACATCAAAATTAAACGTTCTTGAAACACAAAGCGCCATCCGTTCAGTTCGCCATAAGTTTGAAGAAAATCTTTGTGATGCGCTTAATTTAAGCCGTGTTTCTGCACCGTTGTTTGTTCAGAAAAAAAGCGGGCTAAACGATGACCTTAACGGTGTAGAACGCCCCGTTTCGTTTGATATATTGCAAACAGGCGAAGTTGTAGAGGTTGTTCATTCGCTTGCCAAGTGGAAACGAATGGCGCTTGCCAAATACGGATTTAAAATGCACACCGGTCTTTACACCGATATGAACGCTATCCGCCGAGATGAAATTTGCGATGACATTCATTCGTTATATGTTGACCAGTGGGATTGGGAAAAAATTATTTCTCGCGAAGACCGAACGGTAGAGTTTTTGCAAGACACAGTAAAACGCATTTATGCGGCAATTGTTTCTACGGCAGATTATATCGAGCGCAAATACCCCATGTTAGAAAATTATCTTCCGCGCGAAATTCAGTTCGTAACCACAAGCGAACTTCTTGAAAGATACCCCGATAAAACAGTAAAAGAGCGCGAAAATGCTATTGCCAAAGAATTAGGCGCGGTGTTTATTATGCAGATAGGCGCAAAACTTAAAAACGGCGAAAAGCATGACGGCAGAGCCCCCGACTATGACGACTGGGCGCTCAACGGCGACCTGGTTGTTTACAACAAAGTATTAGATCAAGCGCTTGAGCTTTCTTCAATGGGTATTCGTGTTGACAAAGACTCGCTTGTAAGTCAGTTAACTCAAGAAAACGCGCTTGACCGATTAGAACTGCCCTTCCATAAAGCGCTGATTAACGGCGAACTTCCGTTTACTATCGGCGGCGGCATAGGTCAGTCAAGACTTTGTATGCAGCTGCTTCAAAAGGCACATATAGGCGAGGTTCACGCATCTGTTTGGCCTGAAGCCGAAATTGAAAAGTGCAAAGCTATGGGAATAGAACTGCTGTAATGAGCAATTAATTAATGATAAGGCTCTGATTTAAAAGTTTAAATCAGAGCCGTTTTTATATCATATATTATATTTTTCAAATTTATGAGCAAGCTAAAACATAGCAATATATGTGTTGTTTTAAAAATTTTAAAATTCTAATTAAAAAACACTTGCAATATAATTAGTTATGTAGTATAATAATCTCACGATCAAAGCGAACTATATATCGCGGGGTAGAGCAGTTGGTAGCTCGTCGGGCTCATAACCCGGAGGTCGTTGGTTCAAGTCCTTCCCCCGCAACCAAAAAATCTCGTTCTTCGGAACGAGATTTTTTTATTAGTGTCTTTATATGTAGAAAATAACCCCTCGGTTCTACTGCAATAGTAAAATAAAGGTAGACATGTGTGACCGGTTGCCCGAAGAAGTAATGCACTGCTAAACATCAGATACCCTTTAGGGGTTTTGCCGATAATCGCCCCTTATAGTGTGGAGCAAGCCATCGGTTGAATCGGTGGTTTTGATTTAATTTGTGTCATTCCAAGTTGTTTTCTCCCCACTTGGATATCTCAAAAAACACCGGCAACAGGGCTTTTCCTTTATCGGTCAACGAATATTCAACATGAGGCGGAATTTCATTGAACTGTTCTCTGTTAATAATACCGAGCTTTTCCAAATCTCTTAAAGTATTTGTAAGCATTGTATTTGTAATATACGGATATGCTCTCTTTAATTCGCCGAAACGCATTGTCGGGTGCTTACACAGTTCATAAATGATATGTGTTCTCCATTTACCGCTTAATAGTTCAAGGGTTCTGTGTACGGGGCAATCTTCTTTTATTGAGCCGTGCATTATCTTTTCCAAATAATCTTCTGCCGTAGTTTCTTTCTTCATAATGTCCTCCGGTATGCTAAAACGTACTATGTATCTTTTTTTTGCGTACTTGCTCATTTTTTATATATATAGTATAATGTATATACTAAAATAATTCAAGGAGCAAAGCTATGAAAACAGCCATTATTTATTATTCAAAACATCATGAGAATACCAAAAAGTTATTAGATGCCATTAAGGATGCATCTGCTGACGAGATTACACTTTTTGATGTCACGACAACACCGTCTGTAAATCTTAATGAATATGATTTAATCGGATTTGCATCCGGCATCTATTATTCAAAATTTGAAAAGAGAGTTTTAGAATTCGCCGAAAACAATACACCTAATGGAAAAAATGTTTTTTTAATTTATACATGCGGAGCAGAGAAAAAAGGATATACCGAGGCAATTAGTGAAGCACTATCCAAAACAAATGCCAATATTCTCGGTGAATACGGTTGTTTGGGGTTTGATACCTTTGGACCGTTTAAACTGATTGGCGGAATTGCAAAAAATCATCCCAATGATACCGATACCCAAAACGCAATTTCTTTTTATAATGGCTTACACAAATAATATGAACGGGGCACACAAAAGTCAAGTGCTACGTTTTCTATTACAAGGTTTCGTTTATCACTGTAAATTAATATTGTTTTTGCACACAAGTCTTATAAAACATATCGGCAATTTCATTGGCGGTTTCCTCTTGACCGTTTTGAAGCCATATCATAGCCGTGTTGTATAAAGAGCCGATATACATATATAACTCATATTTTTCAATAGACTTATGAGACATATTTCCGGCGACTTCCTCATGGAAGTGATTAAGATTTTCAAGCAAAATCGAGCCATATCCCAATCGGTGCAGGTCAATAGTCTGAACTGCATATTTACTAAAGTATTCAAAACTTTTGTAAATGTTCTCATAGGTGTAATAATTGTTATCCACATAGCAAATATTTTCACGAAATTCCTCTAAAACATCATTTATTAAAGTTATTATGACATCCTCTTTTGAGGTATAGTTGCGGTAAAATGAAGCCCGTGCAACACCTGCCTTAGAGATTATTTCGGAAATTGAGATTTTTGAAATACTTTTTTCGTTCAACAGCTGCAACAGTGTCGCAGTAATACTGTTTTTTACTCTTATATTGGCTTCCTTGCGCTTGTCCATAAATAACTCCTCTGCTATATGTGATATAATTTAGCACTTTTTGCATCAGGTTGGTTGCTTGTTATAAAATGCTATATATGATATAATTGTATCATATTTGATTATACGGACAAGCAAAGCAATTTGTCAATAATAAAAATATCAATTTTGGGGTTTATTTAACTACAGTAAACGAACATTAAGTGAGGCTTATAGACAGATGCAAAAAGCATTATATTTTATTAGAAAAATCACAACACCTCCTATCCTCGCAACAGCATTTTTGCTTGTGTTATATTTCATACAGCCGTATGTTTTTAGGTCTGTATGGCAGTTAATATGCGGAATACTGTTTCTTGGCGTTTTGCCGATACTCGGTTATCCTTTGCAGAAATATATTCCGTATTTTAAGGATAAAGGGCGAGAGGGGCAAAGAATACTTGCTATGATTTTCAGCGTTGCAGGCTATTTGCTTGGTATCATTACTGTAGCATTTGCAAAAGCCTCAGCTGAATTATATGTTATTTATTTAGAATATCTGCTTAGCGGAATCGTGATACTTCTGTTAAACAAGATATTTCATTTTAAAGCAAGCGGACACGCCTGCGGAATTTTGGGTCCTGTTGCACTGCTATGCTATTTCGGACTTTATATTGAAGCGCTATGCGGTCTGCTTATAACGGTGCTTGTATATTTTTCAAGCCTGAAAACAAAGCGACATACCCTGCCGCAACTGATAGGCGGAAGCATAGTGCCGATTGTTGTTATTGCAGTTTTAAAACTAATATTTGGATAATATACGGAGTGGCTCAAATGAATTCAAAATTTATCTTATCTTGTGAATCAACTGTAGATTTACCTTTTTC
>JBJFGD010000015.1:0-1655 GCA_051892355.1 Acutalibacteraceae bacterium
CCATTTCGTGAACAGTATCGTGAATTGCATCAAGACCGAGTTCTTTTGCAAGTTTAGCAAGTTCAAACTTGCCCTTTGTAGCGCCGTTTTCAGCATCTACGCGCATTTCAAGGTTCTTCTTGGTAGAGTCGGTAAGCACTTCACCAAGCATCTCGGCAAATTTTGCAGCGTGCTCTGCTTCTTCAAGAGCTGCCTTTTCCCAATATAAACCGATTTCGGGGTAACCCTCGCGGTGTGCTACGCGTGACATTGCAAGATACATACCAACCTCACTGCATTCACCGTTAAAGTTTTCGCGAAGACCGTCGATTATTCTTTGGTCAACACCCTTTGCAATACCTACAACATGCTCAGCAGCCCAAGTCTTTTCGCCTGACTGCTCTTCAAACTTGCTTGCAGGTGCGTGGCAGATGGGGCACTCATCGGGAGCCTCTTCGCCTTCATAAACATAACCACAAACTAAACATACATACTTTTTCATTTTTATTTCCTCCAAAATATAATTTTTAATTTATATCAGTCTTTTGACTGCAATTTTTACATATGCCATAGACCACACATACACTGGTTTCGGGTGTAAACCCACCATACTGCGAAAACATTTTAAGTTCGCCTTCAGAAGCCTTTACATCAATTATAGAGCCGCAATTACGGCAGTGCTGATGCAGGTGAAATGAAATATCGCCATCAAAGTGTTCAACACCGTCACCAACCGAAACGCTTAATATATCGCCGTTTTCAACCAGCAATGCTAAATTACGGTATACCGTGCCAAGACTTATGTTGGGAATTTTCTTACGCACGCCTTCATAAATTTGAGAGGCAGTAGGGTGATCGCAACGGCATTGTATTTCATTTAAAATAGCTTCGCGTTGTCGTGAATAGTTTTTCATACCTCACCTCTTTTTAAAATCAGTAATTATTACTGACTTTGATTATATTATACTCAAATTAATTTATTTGTCAAGCGTTTTTCTTGACTTTTTTTAAAAAATTCTTTAAAATATAATTGTTCAATTTTTTAACAAACTTTTTCAAGATTAAGAGGATATATTTTATATGAATTCAACGGGTATTTCTAACTCGGTAATTAACCGTCTGCCGCGTTATTACAGATTTTTAGGCGAACTAAAAAAAGACGGTCTTACACGCATTTCTTCGCGTGAGTTGTCAGAGCGTATGCACCTGACCGCAAGCCAGATAAGGCAAGATTTAAACTGTTTTGGTGAATTTGGTCAACAGGGGTACGGTTATAATATTGAGATTTTGCAAAATGAAATTGCACGAATACTCGGTCTTGACCGACCGCAAAACGCCATACTGATAGGCGTGGGCAATTTGGGCAGGGCTATTGCGCACTATATGAATTTTGAATCAAAGGGTTTTCACCTTATAGGTATGTTTGATGCCAAAGAATCGCTTGTAGGTCAAATGGTACGCAATGTTCCGATAAGGCATATTTCTACACTTGATGAATTTTGCCGTGAAAATATGCCCAAAGCCGCAATTTTGTGTATACCTAAAGATGCCGCAAAAGATATATGCGATCAGCTTATTAAATTGGGTGTTAAAGGCTTTTTAAACTTCAGCCACTATGATATAGCACTTGACCACCCTGATGCAGATGTTGAAAATATACACTTTGGCGACAGCCT
>JBJFGD010000016.1:0-6542 GCA_051892355.1 Acutalibacteraceae bacterium
TAAAATTATTACTGCGGCGACGGCATCTACCGTTTGCTTGCGTTTTTTGCCGCGCACATTGTTCATATTTAAATAGTTGTGGGCGGTTACGGTGGTGCAGCGCTCATCCCAAAGCACAACTTCTATGCCGCTTTTATCATTAATTAATTTTGCAATGTCGGCGCATTCGTTGGCACGGTCGCCGAGTGAGCCGTCCATATTTTTAGGGTAGCCTACAACTATTCTTTCGGCACTGAACTCGGTGGCTAATTTGCATATTTTTTCAACCAAACGCTCGGTATTGTATTCGGTTATTACCGTTTTTGGAAATGCAAATTGGTTTGTTGCATCTGACACCGCAATACCTGTGCGTGCCTTACCTAAATCAACTGACATTATTATCATAATAAATAAAGCTCCTAAATTTTTCCTACAATGCGGTTGCGTTTGGGCATATACTGCGAGGGCACATGCGAATAATCGTTAAAAAATTCAACACCGATTTTATTATCATCATCAATTTTTAAAAGGGTAACAGCGGTATTTTCGCACCAAGGCACATCTTTAAGGCGATTTATATCATTATAAAGTATTCGGCACATAAGGCATCTTGACACACCGCCGTGAGTGGCAACCGCAATGGTTTTATTTCGGTTTTGCTGTGCTAAATCTAAAATCTCGGTATATATGCGCTCGTAAGCGTTTCTCATAGGCTCGCCGCCTTGCGGGGCAAAGTCTTGCGGGTGGTTGTTCCAAGCATCGGCAAGACCTTCAATTGAACTAAACGCTTCTTGAAAAGGCCTACCCTCTACTATGCCGCCATGAAGTTCAACCAGATTTTTACGCAGATTAACCGGTAAACCTTTATAATCAGCTATCGCGTGGGCAGTTTTTTGGGTGCGTATTAACGGGCTTGAAAAAACCGCATCAAGTTCTATGCCTTTAAAGCGTTCAGCTAAATATTCAAGCTGTTTAGCGCCTGTGTCGCTTATGTCGCAATCGGTAGAGCCTTGAAACAGCCGCTTTTGATTGCCCATAGCTTCGCAGTGTCTTATCAGATAAATATATGTCATTACTAACCTCTGTGAAAAAATATTATAAAATTATTTTATCACAAACAAATTACTTTTTCAACCTGATTGTATTTAAAAAAAATAACTATTGATAATTGCGGAAAATACTGTTAAAATGTAGAATATAGATAGATATTATTAAAAGGAGTAAATATTATGTCTTGTTTACAGCTTGAGGCTGTTAAAGCCGGCGATACACTTGCAGTAATGCACACAAATATGGGTGATGTCGAGATTAAACTGTTTCCCGAGCATGCACCCAAAACTGTAGAAAATTTTACTACCCACGCAAAAAACGGTTATTATAACGGTCTTATATTCCACCGTGTTATAAAAGATTTTATGATTCAGGGCGGCGACCCAACAGGCACAGGCATGGGCGGCGAATCTATTTGGGGTAATTCTTTTGAAGATGAATTTACACCCGAACTCCACAACCTTCGCGGTGCGCTTTGCATGGCAAACGCAGGTCCTAATACTAACGGCAGTCAATTCTTCATTGTGCAGGCAAGCGATGTACCCGCTAATATGTTAGACCAGATGAAAGATTTGGCAGATAACGGTTTTCCGCCCGAAATTGCCGAAGCTTATGCAAAATTAGGCGGTACACCTTGGCTGGATTTTCGTCACACTGTTTTTGGACAGGTTGTAAACGGTATGGATACCGTAGATGCAATCGCTAATACAAATGTTAGCGCAAATGATAAACCCGTAAATGATGTTGTTATTAACAGCATAGATATAATTGTAAAATAAAGGAGTTTTAAAAATGAAAGGTATTATTCTCGCAGGCGGCAGCGGCACTCGTCTATATCCGCTTACTATGGTAACTTCAAAGCAGCTTCTTCCGGTATATGACAAGCCGATGATTTATTATCCGCTTTCAACACTTATGCTTGCAGGCATTCGTGACATTCTTATTATTTCTACACCCACCGATTTACCCAACTTTGAGCGACTTTTAGGTGACGGTTCGCGTTATGGAATTAATCTTTCTTATGCGGTTCAGCCCTCACCCGACGGCCTTGCACAGGCATTTTTGATTGGTGAAGAGTTTATTGACGGCGACAGCTGCGCAATGGTTTTGGGCGATAATATATTCTATGGAAGCGGTTTGAAAAAGCATCTGCGCGAAGCCGCTTCTCGTGAAAACGGCGCTACTGTATTTGGCTATTATGTAGATGACCCCGAGCGTTTCGGTATAGTAGAGTTTGACGAAAACGGCAAGGCAATTTCTATTGAAGAAAAGCCCAAGAATCCAAAATCAAACTACTGTGTAACAGGTCTTTACTTTTATGATAACCGTGTTGTAGAAATGGCTAAAAAGGTAAAGCCTTCTGCTCGCGGCGAGCTTGAAATTACCGACCTTAACAAACTGTACCTCGAAGATGATTCGCTGAATGTTGTAACTTTGGGCCGTGGCTACGCTTGGCTTGATACAGGCACAATGGACGCTTTGAGCGAAGCAACCGAATTTGTAAAGGTGGTTGAAAACCGTCAGGGAATACAGATTTCAGCGGTAGAAGAAATTGCTTATAAAAACGGCTGGATAAGCCGTGAAAAGCTTATTGAATCGGCTGAAAAATATGGCAAATCACCCTATGGTGAACACCTAAAAAAGGTGGCAGAAGGTAAATTTATATACTAAACGCAACATATAATGTTTACAGCAGCTTTTTAAGGAGATTTGCATTATGAGTTTTATTAACGATGATTTTATTTTAACTAATGAAACGGCTAAAAGGCTTTATCACGACTATGCTGAAAAAATGCCGATAATAGACTACCACTGCCATATAAATCCGCAAGAGATTTATGAAAACAAAAAGTTTAAAAACATTACAGAAATCTGGCTTGGCGGTGACCATTATAAATGGCGTCTTATTCGCAGTAACGGTGTACCTGAAAATGAGATTACAGGTGATGCTGACGATTACACCAAGTTTTTGCGCTTTGCCGAAATGCTGCCACGTGCTATAGGTAACCCAATGTATCACTGGAATCATCTTGAACTTAAGCGTTATTTTGATTATGACGGTATTTTAAGCGCAAAAACCGCACAAGAGGTTTGGAACCTCTGTAACGAAAAATTGCAGTCAGATGATATGTCGGCTTGCAGCATTATAAAAAAATCAAATGTTAAAATGATAGGCACTACCGATGACCCGATTGACAGCCTTGAGTGGCATAAAAAGATAGCCGAAGAGGGTGTTTGCACTGCACAAGTATTGCCGTCATTCCGCCCTGATAAGGCTGTTAACATTGATAAGGCAGGTTTTGCAGATTACATAAAGGCTTTGTCAAAGGCGGCAGATATTGAAATTAACACAGTTGCAGATGTAAAAGCAGCGCTTATAAAGCGCCTTGATTTCTTCTGTGAAATGGGTTGCAAGGCAACCGACCACGGCCTTGATTATATACCGTTTGCCGTTGGCACAGACAAACAAATTGAAAAGGCATTTAAAAAGGCAATGAACGGCAAGGCAATTACTGCCGAAGAAGCCGATATGTACAAAACCGCAATACTTGTAGCTTTAGGCAAAGAGTATGCAAAACGCGGCATAGTAATGCAGATTCATTACAGCGTGCAACGCAACACCAACGCCGCTATGTTTAACAAAATCGGTGCAGACACAGGCTTTGACACCATATCAACCCGCCCTTGCAGTGAGTCACTTACCGCGTTGCTTAACGCCCTTGCAGTCCAAGATTTATTGCCCAAAACAATAATCTATTCACTTAACCCTCATGATAATGAGATGATTGATACTGTTATCGGCGCTTTTCAAGGCACTGAAGTTGCAGGCAAAATTCAGCACGGCTCTGCTTGGTGGTTCAGCGATACCAAATCCGGTATGGAAGCACAGCTTAAATCACTTGCAAACTTGTCATTGCTTGGCAACTTTGTGGGTATGCTTACCGATTCTCGCAGTTTCTTGTCATACACCCGCCACGAATATTTCAGAAGAATACTTTGTAATGTGCTTGGCACTTGGGTAGAAAACGGCGAATACCCCGCAGATATGGAAACTTTAGGTCAAATAGTGCAAGATATCTGCTATAATAACGCAGCAAAATATTTTGGTATTGAATAAAAAATTTAAAAGGCGCACTTCATAGAGTGCGCCTTTTGCTTTTTATATAATCACAGGTTGTATTTGTTCGCCTTTTAGTGCTAATTCTACCGTTTCGGGTATTTTTGTAAAATCGCAAACAAGCGATTTATTTTTATTTTTCGGGTCATCTTGACCGTAGGGGACAAAAAATATGTTTTTGGTGTTGTGTAGCAGTCCTATGTTTTTAGCAGTAGCACCAAGTGCATCATTTGTAGCAATACCTAACACTACGGGTTTATTATTTCTCAAATGCGCTTTTACCGCCATTGTAACCGCAGTGTCGGTAATACCAAGCGCTATTTTTGAAATGGTGTTGCCCGTGCAGGGTGCTACCACTAATATATCAAGCAGATTTTTAGGGCCGATTGGTTCTGCGGCAGAGATGGTGTGTATAATTTTATTACCGCAAACGGATTCTACCTCTGCTTTAAATTCTTCAGCTTTTGCGAATCTAGTATCGGTACTAAAAGTAATTTCTGACATTATTGGCTGAATATTTATATCGTATTTTGCAAGCTCTTTTAACACGGCAAGCGATTTGTTTATAGTGCAAAATGAGCCGCAAAACGCATATCCTAAGGTTATATTTTTCATATTCATATTACCTCTTTAAGCAAATCAATTACCGTTTGTGCTATGATTTTTCCGGCTGTGACATATGCGGTTTTACCGGGAATACCCGGTAGTTTTATGGCTTTTACACCGTTTGAAGCCGCAATTTCAAAATCTATACAGCCTTTAGTTGAAAGGTCATAAATATAACAGCTTTTAAGTTTTTCAAAGTTGTCTTTAAAAATCGGAATATCAACGGTGTTGAATATTATATCATAATTTTGGGTGCATAAAGGCACCTGGTTTGTATTAATATGTTTTATTCCAAGTGCTTCAAGCATAGCAAAGTCAGATTTTTTTCTTGCCGATACCGTAACATCACATTTAAGACCTATTAGCCTGTCGGCAAGTATTTTGCCGACTCTGCCGTATCCTATAACAAGCACACGGCTTTTCCACAGGCAAAAGTTTGTGTCATTTATGGCTTTTGCTATGGCACCTTCTGCTGTGGGTACGGCATTAAGCAAACAAAAGTCATCAAGTTTTAGATAATCGATGCAGTTGCAGTCTGAAAATTTATATCCGCAGCTTAAAATAAGCGCATCTGGTTTTGCGTTCTTTACTGCCTCAAGCGGTATTTTTTGGCTTGTCATAGGGCAGAAAATGTTTTCATTGTCTTTGGTTGTTGGTACGGGAAGCAGTAAAACATCAGCTTCACTTATTTTTCCGTTATCGTTTGGCAACAACCCTAAAGTTTCTGTTTCAAAACCTTTTTTTGATAGCTCATCAAGCACTGTTAACATGCGGCGATCGCCGCCTAAAATTAAAATTTTCAAACTAATCACCGCCATAAAAAATCAAGCGTCACAAAATGTAATTCAATACATTTTATGGCGCTTGCGGTGCTTTAGTTACATATAAATTTAATAAGTTTTTCGCGTTGGTTTAAAGAGGGATTTTCGATTACCTTATTTAATAAAAATTCAAGCGTTTTACCAACATCTTTGCCGTTAATTCCTAAAGCCTTTATATCCTCACCCGAAATGTTAAGGTGAGATATAAGATACGGTTCGGGGGTGTTTATTATTTCATCAAGCAAGGTTTTTAACTTGGTTGTGTCAATGCCGATTATATCGCGGTAATAAATTAATACATCGCGTACTATATGGGTATCTGCAAAATTTAAAGCATTTTTTATGCTGACTTTATTTTCATTGATTATATTTTCACATAAGTAATGCATTTTTTCACAGTATATTTTAAATTTGTTACTGCATTTAAGTTGATTTAGGGTTTCGACTATATTAGTGCTGGTAAGATTGATAAGCGAAAAAAGCCGTAAATTTTCATTTTTTTCAAGCTTTGATATTTTACTTAAATCTGCAGCAACAAGGCAGTATTTTTTAAGCGAACCGCAATCAAGCAGGGGGTATAATGCTGCTACATTTGTACCCATAGAAGATTTTTTAAGCTCTGAAAAAATTCTTTCTGTACTTATATTTTCAAGTAGATGCGCACATTCTATAGCGGCATCAAATGTAACCTGTTCAATTCTTAATTCAAGTGTTGCCGAAAATCTGAAAAGTCTTAAAACACGAAGCGCATCTTCGCTAAATCGAGCTTTAGCATCGCCTACAGCCCTTAAAATACGGTTGTTTATGTCAGCTTTGCCGCCAAAACAATCAATTAAACCGTCATTTTCATTATAACACATAGCATTTACCGTAAAATCGCGGCGGGCAAGGTCTTCGGTTACATCACTTACAAAATTAACGCTGTTAGGGTGGCGGCTGTCAGTATATGTGCCGTCATTTCTAAAGGT
>JBJFGD010000017.1:0-1637 GCA_051892355.1 Acutalibacteraceae bacterium
CTATATAGTTTGCCGCGATATGAGAACGCAAATGATGCACGGGAATCAGAGGTACACCAAGCGAAGCGGCAAGACCTTTTGCAAAGTTGACCCCTACAAGCAGCGCGCCAATGAGCCCGGGCGCAAAGGTAACGGCGACAGCATCTATATCGCCGTATGTAATACCTGCTGTTTTCAGCGCCTCGTTACATACCTGACTTATTGATTCTGTATGTCGGCGCGACGCTATTTCAGGCACAACACCGCCGTAAATACGATGCTCGGCTATTTGCGTGGCAACTATATTTGAAAGTATCTGTCTTTCTTCGGTAACCGACACCGAGGTTTCGTCACACGAAGATTCAATTGCTAAAATTTTCATTAAACACTCACTCTGTATCTAAATTAAATCTTTTTGTCATTATTAAAGCGTCTTCGGTAGGGTTTGTATAAAAGCGCTTGCGAATTCCTTCTTGCTTAAAACCGAATTTTTTATAAAGCGATATTGCGCTTTCATTAGAATTACGCACCTCAAGAGAAATAAATTCAATATTATTTTTTTCTGATTCTATTACATATTGCAATAATGCTGTGGCAACACCTTTGCGGCGAAAAGTATCAAGCACTGCAACATTTGTAACATAGCCTTCGCCCGCAATTTCACTGATACCCATATATCCTACGGTTTTATCTTTATATTTAGCTATAAAAAATTTAGTGCCTGCAAGCAATGACTCGTTTATTGATTTTTTACTCCATGGGTCGGCAAACACCGCCTTTTCAATATAGGCTATATCTTCTATATCAGAAACATTGGCAGTTTGAATTGAAATTTCGCAAAAAATCCCCGCACTTATTAAGTTGTCAATACCTTCAAAAATATTGTCGCGACATTTGCGGTATATATCTAAACTACCGCCAAACGGGTCGGGGATACCGCCCGATAATACAATTATGCGGTTTTGTTCAATGCCCATCGACATTAAAATTTGTTTATGCGATTCGGCCATACAAATTATAATGTCGGCGTTTTGCGTGTCGTGTGGAGTCAGCCTATGCGATATGTGAGTTGAAATATCAATTCCCGCCTCTTTCATAGCGGCAATTGAATTAGGATTAGCGGGCTCACCCTCACTGAAACCTCTGCTTATAACAGAGAGGCCCTGCAGTTGTTTTGATTTTAAATACCATTCAGCCATAGGGCTGCGGCAGGTGTTGCCCGTACATACAAAAATAACATTCATCAATTTTTTGCCTCAAGCCAATTTTTACCGCTGTGTGCATCTACTGACAGTTCTACTGCAAGGTTAGCAGAAGCCGTCATTTCTTCTTCAAGAATTTTGCATACTGTATCGCGGTCTTTTTCTAAACATTCTACTATCAGTTCATCATGCACCTGCAAAATAAGGTGTGCATGTGGAATTTCGCGTTCAAGCCGGTTGTTTACCCTTATCATTGCGATTTTTATAATATCGGCGGCAGTGCCCTGTATTGGTGCATTGCGCGCAACGCGTTCACCAAAAGCTCGCAACATTCCGTTAGAAGCTGAAAGTTCGGGCAGATAGCGCCTTCTGCCAAAAAGGGTAGTCACAAATCCGTCAGACTTTGCCTGTTCAATGGTGTTTTTCATATAGTCGGATATACCTTTATAGGTATCA
>JBJFGD010000018.1:0-6514 GCA_051892355.1 Acutalibacteraceae bacterium
TCATTGGGAAAATTGTTGCAGACAGGGTATGTCTGATGCGTCTGATGTGTATTCCAATATGTATCTTCCTATGTCAGAGTTGGAAGAACGCGCCCTTGATAAAGATATAAAAAAACCTGTGTTCTTATGCGAATACGCTCACGCTATGGGTAACGGACCGGGTGATGTTTATTACTATAATGAGCTTTTTGATAAACATAAAAAACTCATCGGCGGCTGTGTTTGGGAATGGGCCGATCACACTGTTATTGATGAAAACGGTGTTCCGCGTTACGGCGGAGATTTTGCAGGAGAGCTTACCCACTTTAACAATTTCTGCTGTGACGGTATGGTTTTTTATGACAGAACATTAAAGGCAGGCTCGCTTGAAGTAAAGGCTGCCTATCAGCCGATGCGTACATTCTTTGCAGACGGTGTGCTTACCGTTAAAAATCGTTACAGTTTTACAAATCTTAATGAGTTTGAGTTGCATTACAGCATTAGTGCCGACGGTAAAACAGTAAGTGAAAATGCGCTTGTTTTAGATGTTAAGCCGCTTGAAGAAACAACTTTAAATATTGATGTGCCCAAGCTTTACTGCAGGTACGGCGCATATCTTAATTGCAGTCTTGTAAATGGTGATGAGATTATTGCTCATACCCAGCACAAGCTACCCTGTCAAAAGGTGTGCGAAGATAAATTGCCTTTGGCAAATGTAAAAGAGGACGGGCTTAACTATATAATCTCGGGCAATAATTTTCGTTATGTATTCTCGCGTCATTACGGTAACTTCACAGATATTATAATTGATGGCAAAAAGCAGATATGCGACCTTATAAAACTTACCTGTTGGCGTGCGCCTACCGACAATGACCGTAAAATAAAGGGCAGATGGGGCCATTACGACAACTGGTCGGGTGAAAACTTTAATCTATATTTCAGCAAGGTTTATGAATGTACTGTCACCGATAATATAATCACTGTAAAAGGCGCGGTTTCGGGGGTAGCGCGTGAACCGTGGATTAAATATACAATGACGGTTAGCGTTGATACATCGGGTAAAATATCGGTATCGCTTGACGGTAATATCCGAAAAAACGCCTATTGGCTGCCGCGGCTTGGTTTTGAAATTTGCATTCCCGAAGAAAACGCTGAGTTTAAATATTTTGGTAACGGACCTTATGAAAGCTACCGTGATATGAAGCATGCAGGTAGTATTGGTATGTATGAAAGCAATGCAGATTGCGAGTATGTAAATTATATTCGCCCGCAAGAGCACGGCAACCATACCGATACAAAAATGCTTACTGTTGGTAAAATGTGTTTTGAAGCAGAGAACTTTGATTGCAATGTTTCGTCTTACAGCACTGATGCTCTTGATAAGGCCGAACATATTGACGAACTGAAAAAAGACGGAAAAACACATATTCGTATTGACTATAAGATGTCAGGTTTGGGTTCTAATTCCTGCGGTCCTGAGCTTGATAAAGAATATCGCCTTGATGAAAATAAAATAAAATTCAACTTTACAATTAAACCGGTTGTATTGTAAACTAATAAAAAAACCGCCAAAGGCGGTTTTTTTGCTTATAATTCATAATTTATACTTTATTTCATAGCATAAATATGGTAAAATATATAAAAGATTTATTTTAGGAGTGTGTTTTTATGAAACTTACATTTTTAGGTGCAACGCATGAGGTTACTGGTTCATGCACTTTACTTGAAGCAAACGGTAAAAACATACTTATTGATTGCGGTCTTGAACAAGGAGCCGATATTTATGAGAACTGTGATATACCTGTAGTGCCGTGTGATATTGATGCTGTATGTTTAACGCATGCGCACATCGACCACTCGGGTAAAATACCTGCACTTGTAGCACAGGGATTTAAGGGCACGGTGTATTCCACCTTGGCAACAAGAAAGCTTTGCAATATTATGCTTCGCGACTCGGCGCACATACAAGAATTTGAATCCGAATGGCGCAACCGAAAAGCAAAACGCGCAGGTAAAGAAGAGTATTTGCCGCTTTATACTCTGCAAGATGCTGAAAATGCGCTTAAACTTTTCTATCACTATAATTATAATGAGCCTGCCGAAATTTTTGACGGCATAAAAATCACTTTTAGTGATGCAGGTCATTTGCTTGGCTCGGCAAGTATTTTATTTGAAATAACCGAAAACGGAGAAACAAAAACTCTGCTGTTTTCGGGCGATCTTGGAAATGTTGAAAGACCGCTTATAAATGATCCAACACCTCCGCCTGCGGCTGATTATGTTGTAATTGAATCTACTTACGGTGACCGTATACACGGCGCGCGGCCTGATTACACCTTGCAGCTCACCGAAATTTTGCAAGAAACTTTTGACAGGGGCGGCAATGTTGTTATACCGTCATTTGCCGTAGGCAGAACACAAGAATTACTGTATCTTATTCGCAACATAAAAGAGCAGGGTCTTATAAAAAATCACGCAAACTTTTCTGTATATGTTGACAGCCCCTTGGCAGTGGAAGCTACAAATATCTATTCATCAGGCCTTACCGATTATTATGATACTGAAACACTCGAACTGTTAGCTCGGGGCATAGACCCTATACGATTTGACGGGCTTAAATTGTCGGTTACATCAGACGATTCTAAAATGATTAACTTTGATGAAACACCAAAGGTCATTTTATCGGCTTCGGGCATGTGCGAGGCAGGCCGTATTCGCCATCACCTAAAGCATAATCTATGGCGCGCAGACAGCACAATACTGTTTGTAGGGTATCAGGCAGAAGGCACCGTTGGCAGAAAACTTGTAGAAGGTGAAACTACCGTTAAACTTTTCGGTGAAGAAATAAATGTTCGTGCACGTATAGCAACGCTGTCGGGCATAAGCGGTCACGCCGATAAAAATATGCTGATTAATTGGTTGTCTAATATTAAATCACAGGTAAAAACTGTGTTTGTAAATCACGGCAATGATAGTGTATGTGACAGCTTTGCAAATGAAGTTGAGTCTGTGTTAGGGGTAAATGCAAAAGCTCCTTTTAGCGGAGATAAATATGACCTTGTCACAGGCGAATGTATCGAAAAAGGCAAAATTGTACGCATTGAGCACAAAAGCGAAGGCAGACATCGCGCTGATACTGTCTTTTCACGGCTTTATGCCGCAGGTCAGCGGTTGCTTTCGGTTATCAATAAAAACAAGGACAGTGCAAACAAAGATATTGCCCGTTTTGCCGACCAAATCAATGCTTTGTGTGATAAGTATGATAAGTAAAGAAGGTAGTGAATATTTATGAAAAATTACCCTACACCGCATATAAACGCAACCCCCCAAGATTTTGCTAAAACTGTTCTTATGCCGGGTGACCCGCTGCGTGCAAAGTTTATTGCCGAAACTTTTCTTGAAAACCCAAGTCTTATAAATGAGGTACGCGGTATACTGGGTTATACAGGCACATATAAAGGCACGCCGGTGTCGGTTATGGCAAGCGGTATGGGTATGCCGTCTATGGCGATATATTCTTATGAACTATTTAATATTTTCGGTGTTGAAAACATTATTCGCATAGGCTCGGCAGGCTCTATAAATAATGACATTAAGGTGCGTGACATTGTAATCGGTATGGGGGCCTGCACTAATTCAAATTTTGCAAATCAATACAATCTGTCGGGAACATTTGCACCTATATGCAGTTATGATTTACTAAAATGCTGCACCGATACGGCAAGCGAATTAGGTATGGATGTAAAGGTTGGCAATCTGTATTCGTCTGATACTTTTTATGATGACAGCGCTTCATCTGCAAATTGGGGCAAAATGGGTGTTATGGCGGTTGAAATGGAATCGGCGGCACTTTATATGAATGCGGCAAGGTCGGGTAAAAAAGCGCTTACAATCTGCACCATATCAGACCACATTTTAACAGGTGAAGCAACAACTGCCCAAGAACGCCAGACATCATTTACCGATATGATGAAATTAGCGTTAGAAACAGCTATTAAGCTATAGGTAAGAATATGGATAAAAATGTTTTATGCCAAAAGGCAATTAATGCGCTTGAAAATTCATACGCGCCTTATTCAAATTGCAAGGTCGGTGCGGCTTTGCTTTGTAGAAACGGTAATATTTACACAGGCTGTAATATTGAAAATGCTTCATTTTCACCAACCCTTTGTGCCGAGCGCACCGCATTTGCCAAAGCGATAAGCGAGGGCGATACCGATTTTGTGTGTATTGCTGTGGCGGGCAAAAAGGGTGATACCTTAACTGCTTTTACACCCTGCGGTGTTTGCCGTCAGGTAATGGCAGAATTTTGTGACAGTGATTTTAAAATACTTGTCGTAACAAGTAAAGATACTTTTAATGAATATACATTAAGCGAAATATTGCCCAATTCTTTTAATTTAAAGGAAAATTGATTTTATGAGAATGTATGATATTATTGCAAAAAAGCGTGACGGTGGCGAGCTTTCAGATGCTGAAATACGCTTTTTTGTAAACGGTTATACTGCAGGTGAAATACCCGAATATCAGCTATCGGCATTGCTTATGGCAATATACTTGCGCGGTATGAGTGAGAATGAAACTACCTCTCTTACGCAATATATGGCAATGTCGGGCGATATGGTAGATTTAAGTTATTTTGGCGGTCTTTCTGTAGATAAGCACAGCACAGGCGGTGTAGGTGATAAAACCACACTTATAGTAGCTCCTATTGCGGCGGCTTGCGGCTGCAAGGTTGCAAAAATGTCGGGCAGAGGATTAGGCTTTACGGGCGGCACTGCCGATAAATTAGAGGCGATAAATGGCTATAAAACCGATTTGTCGGGTGATGAATTTTTTAATATAGTAAACAAGGTAGGTGTTGCGGTGGTTACACAAAGCGGCAATCTGACACCTGCCGACAAAAAAATATATGCTTTGCGTGATGTTACCGCCACTGTAGAGAGTATACCGCTTATAACTTCAAGCGTAATGAGCAAAAAAATCGCATCAGGCGCAAAAAATATTGTACTCGATGTAAAATACGGTTCGGGTGCTTTTATGAAAACCAAGAAAGATGCCGAAATCTTGGCTGAAAATATGGTGAAAATAGGAAATCTTTGCGGCAGAAACACGGCGGCGCTTATTACCGACATGAATGTTCCGCTTGGGTTTGCTATTGGCAACAGCCTCGAAGTAATAGAAGCCATAAATGTGTTAAAAGGTAAACAAAACGGTGATCTGCGCGAAATATCAATAGCACTCGCAGGCAATATGATAGCATTGTCGCAAAACATTTCAGAGCAAGAGGGAATTGCTCTTGCACAAAAAGCACTTGATAGCGGCAAGGCATTTTTGAAAATGCGCGAATGGATAGCCGCCCAAGGCGGTGATACAGCTTGTATTGATGACACCTCGCTTTTTAAAACGGCAGAATACAGTATGCAGGTAAAGGCAAGCACAGGCGGATTTATAAGCGAAATGAACTGTGAAAAAATAGGTGTAGCAAGTGCTGTTTTAGGCGCCGGAAGAATAACAAAGGACGATAAAATTGATCTTACGGCGGGCATAATACTGTCAGCCAAAACAGGTGATTATGTATCGTTTGGCGATAATCTTGCAACACTCTACAGCAATGATAAAGATAAGTTAAAACAAGCTGCTGAAATTTATAAATCTGCCGTGCATATCGGTGGTAATGCTGTAAAAGAAACTTTGATTTATAAAACGGTAAAGTAAGGAAAATTTATGGAAAATCAACATACCAGAAGCATAGCACTTTTAGGTGAAGATGCTATAACAAAACTTAAGAAGTGCCGTGTTGCAGTATTCGGTGTCGGAGGTGTAGGCAGTTATACGGTTGAGGCTTTAGCCCGTGCAGGTATAGGCGCTATTGACCTCATAGACAGCGATACATTTAATGTTACAAATATTAATCGCCAACTTTATGCCACACACAAAACAATAGGTAAGTATAAGGTAGATGTTGCAAAAAACCGCATACTTGACATCAACCCCGATTGCAAAGTGACGGTAAATAAAACATTTTATCTGCCGCAAAATTCTAATACATTTGATTTGTCGGTTTATGACTATATAGTCGATGCGATTGATACCGTTGCCGCGAAGGTAGAATTGGTAGTTAATGCCGATAAATGCGGCACACCTATAATCAGCAGCATGGGCACCGGCAATAAACTTCACCCTGAAATGCTTGAGATAGCCGATATTTATAAAACCAGCGTGTGTCCGCTTGCAAAGGTAATGCGCACACGATTAAAAAAAGAGGGCATTAAAAAACTAAAAGTGGTTTATTCTAAAGAAACACCCATAACCAATAACGACAATATTATAGGCTCGGTTCCGTTTGTGCCATCTGCAGCCGGAATAATTATTGCAGGCGAAGTTATAAAAGATTTGATAAATAGATAAATTGGCATTTGCGCATTATTTAATTTTCTAAACAAGTAATATATAAAAAAACAAAAGCCGACATCTTATTTTAGACTGCACCATTTTATGCAGACAGCCCAAAAAAGACCATTATGGTAGCAAT
>JBJFGD010000019.1:0-1617 GCA_051892355.1 Acutalibacteraceae bacterium
GTTTCGCCGGCTACATCGGAATAGGATTTACTGCTATGTGTATCTTTGCCCTTTTCAATATCAAACGAAGATACACCGTGATAATCTTTAGGCTCATTTTCTGCATGAGGATAACCCTTGCCCTTGGTTGTTACAACATGAATAAGCACAGGACGGGTATAGCTTTTTGCTACAGTAAAAAGTTTTTCCATAGCGGCAATATTATGACCGTCTACCGGGCCTAAATAATTAAAACCTAAACTTGTGAAAATATTATTTTTATACACAAAGCTTTTAAAAGCTTCTTTAATTGAAAATATGAGATTATATAACGATTTACCGATAAGCGGTATTTTTAAAAGGATACTGCTTACTGCAAACTTAAACTGATGATACCATTTGCGGTTTCGCAGTTTTGTAAAAGCACGCGACATTGCGCCTACATTGCGCGATATCGACATTTTATTATCATTAAGCACCACAATAAAGTTGCTGTGCTTGCCGCCGGCATTATTAAGTGCTTCATATGCCATACCGCCGGTCATAGCACCATCGCCTATAACAGCGACAGCGGTGCCTTCTTCACCCAACAATGTCTTTGCCTTATAAATACCGTATGCCGCTGAAATAGAATTACTGCTGTGCCCTGTTACAAACGGATCGTGTTCGCTCTCATCAGGGCGCATAAATCCGGATATTCCGCCCTCTTTACGCAATGTTGAAAACTTATCAAATCTGCCTGTAAGCAGCTTATGTGTATATGACTGATGACCTACATCAAACAAAATAGCATCTTGAGGCGAATTAAACACACGGTGTAACGCCACAGTAAGTTCAACCGCACCAAGGCTTGATGCCAAATGCCCACCGTTTTTAGATACAACATCGATTATCTCGTTTCGTATTTCTTTGCACAGCAAATTAAGGTCTGCTTTTTCTAATTTTTTTACATCATCAGGTGAGTATATTTTATTTAAAATTTTGTATTCCAAAATTAAAACACCCTTTAATAATTGCGTTCAAGCAGATATTCTGCTAATTCTTTTAAATCGGTAGTGTCGCCCTCAAAAGAATTTAAACATTCGTAAGCCTCATCGGTGTATTTTTTTGCAATATCACGGCAATACTCTGCACCGAGTCTTACAACAATTGTGTCTTTATTATTTTTTTCATCGCTGCCTACAGGTTTACCAAGTGTTTTTGCATCGCCTTGACAATCAAGAATATCATCAATTATTTGAAAAGCTACTCCGACTTTTTCGCCAAAATTTTCTGCCGCAACGATTTTTTCATCATCAGCACCCGCAAGAATACAGCCGCATGCGCATGCCGTTTTAAGTAATGCACCCGTTTTAAGACGGTACATTTCAAACAGTACACTGTCATCGGCTTCAGAATTCAAGGTCATATCTATTACCTGACCGCCTATCATACCTGAAGTGCCTGCCGATGCAGAAAGATGTGCAATTGACTTTACAATGCGATCTGCAGGAATACCCATAGTTTTAGCTGCTACCGAAAACGCCTCTGTCAGCAACGCATCACCGCAAAGCAATGCCATACATTCACCAAACTCTTTATGGCACGAAGGTTTACCTCGGCGAAAATCGTCATTATCCATACAAGGTAAGTCGTCGT
>JBJFGD010000020.1:0-6423 GCA_051892355.1 Acutalibacteraceae bacterium
CGGATAGCATACGGCAGAATATTTGGTTGAGAACATCAAAGGTTTTGCCTGAAGGATAAACGCATTTGTAATCTTTAGGTATAATGCAGTTTTTCGGCATATTCATAATTTCAAATCGATCAATAGCAAAAAAAATGAATTCAAAGGGTTCGGTATCGCTGCTTTTTTCAAAATGTTCATCGCAAGGGTTGTATATAACTATATCTCCTTTTTTTACAAGGTATTCCTGCTCGTTAACCGTAACATAGCCGTGCCCGTTAGTGACAAAGATAATTTCACAAAAGTCATGAGAATGTTTCTTTACGCAGTATGAAGTGCGTTTGTGCGTACCTACATAAATAAGGCGTGGTTTAAGTTTGAAAGTATATACCTTGTCAAATACATAGTGCTGGCGCTTTTGGCTGTATTTTTTTTGAGTATTACTGCTCATATAGGATACTTCCTTTCAATGACAGTCATTTTTTATTTACATTTATTATATTATTATTATGCTATATGGTCAAGATATTTATAAAAAATAGTATTTTCTTGTCATCAAAACTTGACAAAACTTTTAATTGCAATTTTCACAAAAAAATATTAAAATGTTAATAAGTTAATGACATATTTAACATAAATTTCCAAAGGAGGCTTTAGTTTGAACGATGTAATTCTTGAAATGAAAGGCATCCAAAAGTTTTTTTCGGGTGTTCACGCGCTTAAGTCTGTTGATTTTGAACTGCGGGCGGGCGAGGTGCACGCGCTTATGGGTGAAAACGGTGCCGGAAAATCTACTCTTATAAAGGTGCTTTGCGGTATTCACAAAAGAGACGCAGGAACAATCAAGTATTTCGGAAAAGAAGTTAACTTTTCAGATATTTCCGAATCACAGGCGGCTGGCATCAGCGTTATACATCAAGAGCTTAATATGATGAACCACCTTACGGTTGCTCAAAATATTTATATAGGCCGCGAACCTAAAAAAGGCATTATGATTGATGACGCTAAAATGGAAAGGGAAGCTAAAGCGCTTTTCGATCGCATAGGTGTTAATATTGATCCGTCGGTAAAGTTGGGAACGCTTACTGTAGGTAAGCAGCAAATGGTGGAAATTGCAAAAGCGGTTTCTCACGAATGTAAGCTGCTTGTTTTGGATGAACCTACTGCAGCCCTTACTCAGCCTGAGGTTGAAGAATTGTTTAAAATCATGAATGACCTTCGCGATAAGGGCATAGGAATGATTTATATTTCACATCGCATGGACGAAATAAACCGTATTTCAGATAGGGTTTCGGTAATGCGAGACGGTGAATACATAGGAACACTTATTACTAAAGAAACTACTAAAGACGAAATTGTAAAAATGATGGTAGGCCGTGTCATTTACGGTGACAAAAAAGAAAAAAGCACCGTGTCTGAAGATGCCGAGGTAGTTCTTGAAGTAAAACATCTTTGTCACGGAAACGATGTTAAAAATGTCAGCTTTAAGTTGCACAAGGGTGAAATACTCGGGTTTGCGGGGCTAATGGGTGCCGGCAGAACCGAGGTTGCGCGTGCGATTTACGGAGCCGACAAGAAAGACGCCGGTGAAATATATATAAACGGTAAGAAGGTAGATATTTCTACTCCTGAACAGGCGGTTAAGAACGGTATTTGCTATCTTTCGGAAGACCGAAAGCGTTACGGATTACTGTTGATTAAATCTGTTGCCGAAAACTCGGCACTTGCTTCTATTGACAATTATGTTAAGTTTGGATGGATCAACGATAAAAAAATTGAGGAGGATGCCGAAAAGGTTAATAAGCTGTTAAAAACTAAAACACCATCTATGGGGCAGCAGCTTAAAAATCTTTCAGGCGGAAATCAGCAAAAGGTTATTGTGGCAAGATGGTTGCTTAAAAACTCTGATATTTTCATTTTTGACGAGCCGACAAGAGGTATCGATATCGGTGCCAAAAGTGAAATGTACGAACTTATGGAGGATCTTGCAAAACAGGGTAAGGCAATAATTATGATATCCTCTGAGCTTGCCGAGATTCAAAGATTAAGTGACAGGGTTGTAGTTATGTGCGAAGGCAAAAAAACCGCTGAGCTTGATATAGCCGATGCAACGCAGGAAGAAATTATGAAATATGCTACAATGCGATAATGGTGTTTAAATGTATCGTGAAAGGATGATATGATATGAGTAAAAATAATATTTCGGGTAAAAAGAAAAATAATGTCAACCAAAATATAATTATTGTAATTGCGTTGGCAGTTTTGGTTTTGGCTTTTGCCCTGCTTAACAGAAACTTTATTGACAAATACAACATTGTAAGCATGGCACAGTCGTTAGCGCCGTATGCAATTATGGGTCTTGGCGTAACATTTGTTATTGCCACAGGCGGCATTGACCTTTCAATAGGTACTGTTTGTATCGCCAGCGCGGTTGTTGCCGGTAAACTTTATATGGACGGTATGCCGCTTTGGGCGGTTATTCCGGTTATGATAGCTATCGGCACATTCTTTGGATTTATAAACGGACTTCTTATCGCAAAGCTTAAGCTTCCCGCATTTATTGCTACGCTCGGAACTATGATGTTTTCAAGAGGTTTGAGTGCGCTTATTGTATCTATACCGAATATCTTTTTCCCAAGCGGTACATGGTATAACAAGGTATTTTCTAACTGGAACGGTATTCCGACAGGCTTTATCTGGGTTATTTTCTTCGCATTGATATGCGCATATTTAATGTATAAGAATAAAATAGGCCGATATATTCTTTCTTTAGGAAGCAACGAAGAAGCCACAAGACTTTCGGGAATAAATACTGATAAATATAAAATTATTGCATATACCTTAAGCGGTCTCGGTGCAGGTATAGCTGCAATATTCTGGTCATCTTCATTCGTTACGGTTGCTTCTGCTACAGGAAACGGTATGGAGCTTGATGCCATTGCCGGAGTATATATCGGTGGAACAAGTGCTGCGGGCGGCGTAGCTTCAATTTCAGGCTCTGTTTTAGGCGCTGCACTTTTGGTAGTTATAAGAAGCGGACTTAACTTTGTACTTGCAAAATTCAACCTGAACCTCAACTCAACCTATGTAACTTTTGTTTTAACAGGTATTATTGTTGTGGCAGCCGTATTTATGGATGTTATCAAGACAAAGAATCAGAATAAAGTTAAAATTGATGTAAAGGCTTTAAAAACAGAGGATAATAAAGAATCATCGGCAGAAAACGAAACTGCTACAAGCGGCAATAACCCAAAAGGGTAAAATATAAAAGGAGGAATTCATTATGAAAAATCTAAAAAGGGTACTCTCAATCGTTATTGCACTTACCATGGTATTCTGCCTTGCCGGAGTTATGACCGGTTGCGGAGGTTCCGATGGTGACAAAACAATTGCAGTAGTTGCAAAGGGCGAATCACATGCTTTCTGGCAATCTGTAAAAGCAGGCGCAGAGGCTGCAGGTGAAAAATATGGTTATAAAATCACCTTCCGCGGTCCTGCAAGTGAAAGTGCAAAGGATCTTCCATCACAGCAAGAGATGGTTCAGACAGCTCTTTCAAACAATTCAAGCGCTATAGTTTTAGCAACCATTGGTGAAGGATTCACAGATTATCTTGCACAGGCTTATGACAAGAACATCCCGGTAGTTCAGTTTGACAGCGGCATATGGGCAAATGATGTAGCTGCACTTGACAGCCAAAACAAAAACCCAATAAAATCATCTGTTGCTACAAGTAACAGAATGGCTGCAGCTTTGGCAGCAGAAAAATTCTTTGAAGCTATAAAGGCTGATATTGCAGCTGCTGATAAGTATGTTGTAGGTGTTATTCAGCACGACGAAACACAGACCGGTATCGACCGTGCAGGCGGATTTATTGATAAATTCCAAGAACTTGTTGAGGCAGACGATACCACAAAGGGTAAAGTTACAATAGAAAAAGAAGTAAAACCCGGCGATGCTGATAATGCTTATAAGACAGCTCTTGAAGCACTTTATGAAAAATCATGTTCTGCAATATTTATGAGCAACGAAGGTGTTGTTAAGCAGGTTTATGATGCAACTGCTGCTGCAGGCGGTAAATATGACAGCATCAAATTCTGCGGATATGATGCAGGCTCTAAGCAGATTGAATGGATGAAGAGCACAACCGGTCCTAAGCTTATAGGTTCAGTTGCGCAGGATTCATATCAGATAGGCTATCAGGCTGTTGAACAGGCAGTATTTGCATTAGAAGGCAAAGATGTTACATCTGAAGTTTCTATCTCAGGTGCTTGGTGGGATGCATCAAATGTTGATGATATGATAGCTAAGAACCTCGTTTACGAAGGTTAATAACTAATATAATGCCGATATTTTATCGTGCGCATTAACATTGATTATATCTTAATATTTTAAAACACAACAGCGGCTTTTGATTAAAGCCGCTGTTGTGTTTTTATAACTTTAAGTTAGCAGGTGATAAAATTCTGCTTTTTATGATTTAATTTTTTTAAGCGCACATTTTTCAAGGCGCGACACCTGAGCTTGCGAAATACCTATCTCTTGCGATACTTCCATTTGTGTTTTGCCCTGCATAAACCGTAGGCTTAAAATCTTTTTTTCGCGGTCTGACAGTTCTTTTATGGCTTCTTTAATATAAAGTTCATCCAACCAAGTTTTGTCATCATTTTTATCTCCAACTTGGTCAAGCACATATATAGTGTCGCCGCCATCAGAGAAAACAGGCTCATACAGAGATATTGGATCCACAATACTTTCAAGTGCTATTACAACATCTTCACGCGGAATATTGAGTTCGGCAGCGATTTCGCTTACGGTAGGTTCTTTTTGATTTTGGTTTATAAGCCGTTCTTTAACCTGCATAGCGCGATAGGCTGTATCTTTTATTGAACGGCTTACCCGTATAGAATTATTGTCACGCAGGTATCTTCGTATTTCGCCTATAATCATCGGTACCGCATAGGTGGAGAATTTTACTTCCTGATTTATATCAAAGTTGTCAATAGATTTTATAAGACCTATGCAGCCCACTTGAAACAAATCATCGGGATTTTCACCTCGATTTGAGAAGCGCTGTACCACGCTTAACACCAAACGAAGGTTACCGTTTATAAGCTCATCTCGCGCTGTTTTGCTGCCGTTTTTTACTTCACGCAGCAATTTTTCTTTCTCTTTTTCTTTAAGCAACGGAAGTTTTGATGTATCTACACCGCAAATAACAACTTTATTGCCATACATAGGCGACACCTCTGTAATAATTTTTGCTACACAAACATTATTACCGTAGATATGTATTGATAAACTCAAAATATTTTTTTCTTTTCGACAAAAAAGGCTTGCATTTTCAATGCAATTATAAATTTAAAAAAATGCTTGATTTTTTGAAACAGTTGTGATAATATAATGTGTACTGTGAGTAAATATGAGGAGGTGTCATCATGCCTAATATTAAATCTGCAAAGAAGCGTGTTCTCGTAAGCCGTGCAAACGCTGAAAGAAATAAGGCTTTCCGTTCAGCACTCAGAACTTCTATAAAAAAGGCTAACGCTGCTATCGATGCAAAGGCTCCGGAAGCTGCTGAAACAGTAAAGGTTGCTGTTGCAAAAATTGATCAGGCTGCTGTTAAGGGTATTATTCATAAGAATAATGCTGCAAGAAAAAAATCAGCTCTTGTAACAAAGCTTAATGCAAATGCATAATCTTAATTAAACCTTATATTATTTTTTGCAAAGAATAATATTGCGTCGATAGCGTATTGCTATCGGCGCAGTTTTTATATATAATATATTTAGGTGTTTTAAAATTCAGTAGGCAGGTGAGATGGTATGAGCGAAAACAGTAAGCTATCGGTTTTAAAACAAAAGGCAAACCGTTTGCCCACAACACCCGGTGTTTATATTATGAAAGATAAAGACGGAACTATTATATATATAGGTAAAGCAAAGTCACTTAAAAATCGCGTGACTCAATATTTCGGAGCAGGCAATCAGCACAATGATAAGGTGCGTAAAATGGTTAGTATGGTAGATGATTTTGAATATGTTTTATGCGACAGTGAATTTGAGGCGCTTATACTTGAAAACTCACTTATAAAGCAAAATCAACCTAAATATAACATTCTTTTAAAGGATGATAAGGGCTATCACTACATTAAAATTACAAATGAGAAATGGCGCAAGCTTACAACTTCAATGCAACTTGATGATAAAACAGCAGAGTATATTGGTCCGTATTATTCATCGGCAGTGGTAAAAGACACTGTTGACGAGGTGCGAAAAATATTTAAACTGCCTGACTGCAACCGCAGTTTTGATAAACCGTCAAAACCCTGCTTAAATTTTCATATTGGTCTTTGTGATGCACCATGCCGTGCGGGTATTACACCTAAACAGTATAATGAAACAGTAGAATCTGCCATTTCGTTTATAAAAAACAGCGGCGACGAT
>JBJFGD010000021.1:0-6420 GCA_051892355.1 Acutalibacteraceae bacterium
AAGCTCTGCAGGCGATGCGCTTTATTCAGCTAAATGCGAGGCAGAAACAGGCGACAAAATTCGTATGTTTGCATGCGGCGGCGAGGGAACGGTTTTTGAAGTGCTTAACGGTATAATAGGATATGACAATGTAGACCTCGGCGTTATACCCTGCGGATCCGCAAATGACTTTTTAAAATTTTTCGATTCCGCAAAAAAATTTTTAGATATTTCCGAGCAGATAGACGGTACGGCTGTAGAAATGGATTTAATTAAGGCGGGAGATAAATACTGCCTTAATGGTTGTTCGGTAGGTATGGATGCGGTAGTCGCACGCGATATGTCAATATTCAAAAATTGGCCGTTGGTTTCAGGCTCATTCGCCTACACATTGGCAATTGTTAAAACATTTTTAGGTAAACTCGGTATTACAGCCGATATATCGGTTGACGGCGAAAAGCCGCAGCGCAAAAACTGTCTGTTTGCCGTTGTTGCAAATGCGCCTTATTACGGCGGCGGTTATAAAGGCGCACCCGATGCAGTACCTTATGATAATAAACTCAATTACACATTGGTGGATAAAATATCAAAATCCAGAATACTTAAATTTTTGAAATTATATAAAAAAGGTGAGCATAAAACTCTTGATTGCTGTACGCTTAAAAGTTGTACCAGTATGGAGTTTTCATCTGAAAAGCCAATACCCGTAAATCTTGACGGCGAGATAATAGAAACAAATCATATGAGATTTGAACTTGTAAAAAATGCTATAAAATTCATAGTTCCGAAGAGTATTGCAAACAAATTGTTAACAAAAGTTTAAATCTTTTTGACTTTACTTGACTTTTAAATTTTACGGTATATAATTGTAATTGTTAAAAATTAACTGCAAAGCAGAAAAAGGAGATTTTATTATGACAATTAAACCTTTGGCTGATAATGTTGTCATAAAGGCAACAACAGCAGAAGAAACAACTAAAAGCGGAATTGTGCTTACATCTGCCGCTAAAGAAAAGCCTCAAATAGCAGAGGTTGTAGCAGTAGGTCCGGGCGGCATGGTAGACGGTAAAGAGGTAGTTATGACCGTTAAAGCGGGCGACAAGGTAATTGCCGCTAAATATGCAGGCACAGACATTAAAATTGATGATGAGGAATACACAGTTCTTCATCTTTCAGACATTCTTGCAATAGTTGAATAAGGAGATTTTGTATCATGGCAAAAAATATCATTTTTGGAGAAGAAGCACGCAAGTCTTTGCAGACAGGTGTTGACAAACTTGCAAACACTGTTAAGGTAACATTAGGACCTAAGGGCAGAAATGTTGTCCTTGATAAAAAATACGGCTCACCGCTTATTACAAATGACGGTGTAACCATAGCAAAAGAAATCGAGCTTGAAGACCCGTTTGAAAATATGGGTGCACAGCTTGTAAAAGAGGTTTCTGTTAAAACAAACGATGCTGCAGGCGACGGAACTACAACTGCCACCGTACTCGCACAGGCTCTTATTAATGAGGGTATGAAGAATGTTGCCGCAGGCGCAAACCCCATGGTTGTTAAAAAAGGTATAAAAAACGCAGTTGACACTGCAATAGCTACAATAATTGACAATTCTAAAAAGGTTTCGGGCAGTGACGATATCGCGCGTGTAGCTACCGTATCGTCAGGTGATGCCGTTATCGGTTCGCTTATCGCCGAGGCTATGGAAAAGGTTTCTGCCGACGGTGTTATCACTGTTGAAGAATCAAAAACTGCTGAAACCTATTCAGAGGTTGTTGAAGGTATGCAGTTTGACCGCGGTTATATTACGCCTTATATGGTAACCGATACCGATAAAATGGAAGCCGTTATTGACGACGCTTACATTCTCATTACCGATAAAAAGATTTCTAACATTCAAGAAATTTTACCCTTACTTGAGCAGATTGTTCAGTCGGGCAAAAAGCTTGTTATTATTGCAGAAGATATAGAGGGTGAAGCGCTTTCTACCCTTATAGTTAACAAGCTTCGCGGCACATTTACCTGTGTTGCGGTAAAAGCCCCCGGCTTTGGCGACAGACGCAAAGAAATGTTGCGTGATATTGCTATTCTTACAGGCGGCGAGGTTATTACTGAGGAACTCGGTCTTGAACTTAAAGATACAAGCGTTGCACAGTTGGGCCGCGCTCGTCAAGTTAAGGTTACAAAAGAAAATACCGTTATTGTTGACGGTGCAGGTGATAAGAACGCTATTAAAGACCGCGTAGCTCAAATCAGAAATGAAATTGCAGTTACCACATCAGAGTTCGACCGTGAAAAATTGCAGGAACGCCTTGCAAAACTTGCCGGCGGTGTTGCTGTAATCAAGGTTGGCGCTGCTACTGAAATCGAAATGAAAGATAAGAAGCTCCGCATAGAAGATGCTCTTGCTGCTACTAAAGCTGCTGTTGAAGAGGGCATCGTTGCAGGCGGCGGTGTAGCGCTTCTTAACGCTATTCCTGCTGTAGCAGAGCTTGCATCAAAAACCGAGGGTGACGAAAAGACAGGAGTTAATATTGTCCTTAAGTCTTTAGAGGCTCCTATCCGTCAGATCGCATATAACGCAGGCATTGAAGGTTCTGTTATAATTGATAAAATTTTAAGCAGCGAAAAAGTTAATTACGGCTTTGACGCTTATGGAGAAGTTTATACCGATATGATAGATGCAGGTATAGTTGACCCGACAAAGGTTACTCGTTCTGCACTTGAGAACGCAGCTTCGGTAGCAGCAATGGTGCTTACAACCGAAAGTCTTGTAGCCGACAAGCCTGAGGATGCCGCAGCCGCAAATGCCGCAGCCGCAGCAGCCGCTGCTCAGGGCGGAATGTACTAATAGCAAACTATTGGCCAAGTATCAAAGACTGATGCTTGGTCAGTTTTTTTATTTAAATATCTTCTTAAAATATAATTGTAGATACATAATGAATTTTATGCCCGTGTTTGTTAAAAAAATGTTGACAAATGCGGGCTTTGGTGTTATTATGTGTTAGCGTGCGAAACTGTGCGAAGTTTCGTTATGCCTAAAATTATTAAGAAAGGAGATAGTGAATAGTGCCTACCTTTAACCAATTAGTACGTAGCGGTCGTGAAACCGTTGAGAAAAAGGCTAAGGCTCCTGCACTTTTAAAGGGCTACAACTCTATGAAGCGCAACCTTACCGACAACGATTCACCCCAGAAGCGCGGCGTATGCACAGCTGTTAAGACTTCTACACCTAAAAAGCCTAACTCTGCTCTTCGTAAAATTGCCAGAGTTCGTCTTTCAAACGGCATCGAAGTTTCAGCATACATTCCCGGTATAGGTCACAACCTACAGGAACACTCGGTTGTTCTTATTCGTGGCGGTCGTGTTAAGGATCTTCCTGGTGTGCGTTATCACATCATTAGAGGTACCCTTGATACTCAGGGTGTTGCAAACAGAATGCAAAGCCGTTCAAAGTATGGCGCAAAGCGTCCTAAAGCAGGTGCAAAATAATTTTTAGAGAACAGACAATCTCTGCTGATAAACCGGCAGGCTTATATATAGATATAAAAGCCTTGCTTGGTATAACGGGAATTTGTCAACTCGAGTACCTATGATATCATTCCTATGAAGGAGGGAAGTAAAATGCCAAGAAGAGGCTTTATTGCAAAACGTGATGTTTTGCCGGATCCTATCTACAATTCAAAGAAGGTTACCCGCCTTATCAACAACATTATGCTTGACGGTAAGAAAGGTGTAGCACAGAAGATAGTTTACGGTGCTTTTGACATCATAAGTGAAAAAACAGGTAAGGACCCGCTTGAAGTATTCGATGCTGCTATGGAAAACATTATGCCACAGCTCGAATGTAAAGCAGTTCGTAAGGGCGGCGCAACCTATCAGGTTCCGTTTGAGGTTCGTCCTGAAAGAAAGCAGACTTTGGCGCTTAGATGGCTTACAATGTTCAGCCGTCAGCGTTCAGAGCGCACAATGAAAGAGCGTCTTGCAGCTGAAATTATTGACGCTACTAACGGTATGGGTAATGCTGTTAAAAGACGCGAAGAAATGCACAGAACAGCAGAAGCAAACAAGGCTTTTGCTCACTACAGATGGTAATTTGTTAATGACCGCGTAAAACGCGGATGGAGGTTAAAATGCCAAGAAAAGTATCTCTTGAAATGACAAGAAATATTGGTATCATGGCTCATATTGACGCCGGTAAAACAACTACTACAGAGCGTATCCTTTTCTATACAGGTGTAAACCGTAAGATGGGCGAAACTCACGACGGCGGCGCTACCATGGACTGGATGGCACAGGAGCAGGAGCGTGGTATTACCATTACTTCTGCTGCTACCACATGTTTTTGGAATGGCCATCGTATCAATATAATCGACACTCCCGGACATGTTGACTTTACAGTTGAAGTTCAGCGTTCACTTCGCGTACTTGACGGTTCTGTAACCGTACTTTGCGCAAAGGGCGGTGTTGAACCGCAGTCTGAAACCGTTTGGCATCAGGCTGACGAATACAAAGTACCCCGTATGATCTATGTTAATAAGATGGACATTATGGGTGCTGACTTCTATCACGTACTTGATATGGTTAAAGAGCGTTTTAACTGCAATGCAGTTCCGATTCAGCTTCCTATCGGTAGTGAAGATACCTTTAAGGGTATCGTTGACCTTGTAAACAACGATGCCGAAATTTATTATGACGATCTCGGTAAGGATGTTCGCCGTGAGCCCATCCCCGAAGATATGAAAGAAATCGCTGAAAAGTACCGTACTGCTCTTATTGAGTCTGTTGTTGAAATGGACGAAGAGCTTATGGAAAAATACTTTGAAGGCGAAGAGCCTACTGTAGAGCAGATAAAGGCTATTATTCGTAAAGCTACAATTGCAAACGAAATGGTTCCTATCTGTTGCGGTACTTCTTATCGCAACAAGGGTGTTCAGCCGCTTCTTGACGCTATTGTTGATTATATGCCTGCTCCTACAGATGTTCCTGCTATCAAGGGTGTAAATCCTGATACAGAAGAAGAAGAGGAAAGAATTTCTTCTGATGCAGAGCCATTTGCTGCTCTTGCGTTTAAGATTGCTACCGACCCGTTTGTTGGTAAGATTTGTTATTTCCGTGTTTATTCAGGTACTGTTGATGCAGGCGCCGGTGTTTATAACACAGTTAAGCAAAACCGCGAAAGAATGGGCCGTATCTTACAGATGCACGCAAATCACAGAGAAGACATCGAAACATGCTATGCAGGTGATATCGCTGCTGCAGTTGGTCTTAAGAACACCACAACAGGCGACACACTCTGCGATGAAAAGCATCCGATTATTCTTGAATCAATGAACTTCCCCGAGCCTGTTATTCGTGTTGCTATCGAACCGAAGACCAAAGCCGGTCAGGAAAAGATGGGCATTGCGCTTGCAAAGCTTGCTGAAGAAGATCCTACTTTTAAGTGCTATACCGATGAAGAAACCGGTCAGACAATCATTGCAGGTATGGGTGAATTACACCTTGAAATCATTGTTGACCGTTTGCTTCGCGAATTTAAGGTTGAAGCAAATGTAGGCGCACCTCAGGTTGCTTACAAAGAAAGTATTCGCAAGAAGGTTGACCACGAAACCAAGTACAAGCGTCAGTCAGGCGGTTCTGGTCAATACGGTCATGTTAAAATCATTCTTGAGCCTAATGAAACAGGCAAGGGCTATGAATTTATCAATTCAGTTACAGGCGGTACTATTCCGAAAGAATATATCCCTGCTGTTGACCAAGGTATCCAGGGCGCATTACACGCAGGTGTACTTGCAGGCTACCCCGTAGTCGATGTTAAGGTAACTCTTTATGATGGTTCATATCACGAAGTTGACTCTTCTGAAATGGCATTTAAGATTGCAGGTTCTATGGCATTTAAAGAAGCTTGCCGTATAGCTGACCCTGTACTTCTTGAGCCTATAATGAAAGTTACAGTAATTGTACCTGAAGAGTATATGGGTGATGTTATCGGCGACCTTAACTCTCGTCGTGGTGAAATTCAAGGCTTTGAAGACCGTAGCGGTCTTAAGCAGATCAACGCTCGTGTACCGCTTGGCGATATGTTCGGTTACGCTACCGACCTTCGTTCAAAAACACAGGGCCGCGGTCAGTATGTAATGGAACCGGACGGTTATAAAGAAGTTCCGAAGAGCATTGCTGAAAAGATTATTTCTAACAGAGCAAAGAACAACTAATCTTTTTAAACTTTCAAATAATGCTTGAAATTTCGTGCGTTATTTGGTAAACTATATTTATCTAAAAAAATACTATTAATTTTTAGGGAGGAAATTTCAAATGGCAAAGGCTAAATTTGAACGTAACAAGCCGCATGTTAACATCGGTACAATCGGTCACGTTGACCATGGTAAGACAACCCTTACCGCTGCAATTACAAAGTATCTTTCACTCAAAGGTCAGGCT
>JBJFGD010000022.1:0-1611 GCA_051892355.1 Acutalibacteraceae bacterium
CAAATTAGCAACAAACCCGATAACATTGAACTTATAGGCGTTAAAAACTTACAACAGGCACTTTCTATTATTAGATAATACAAAAATAGGACTATGGCATAAATAATACCATAGTCCTATTTTTGTATTTATTGTTCGGTATATGCTTCTTTTAAACCGTTTAGTATTGTTTGTGCTAAATTATAATATTCATCAATTTTTTTGTCATCTGCAATTGCGGTTCCTTCAATTGCTCGACAAGATATTTGCAGATTATTGGGTGTATCATAAAAGCCGTCTTCATCGGTGCAATATTCATAAAAGTCTTCTTTAAATTCTATTGGCTCACCCTCAAACAATGCACCGTTTGCAGATATGCCAGACAGATATTCATAAGATTTTTCATCGGTTATAAACAACAGTGCGCTTGCATCGGTGGCAAGCAAAGACTGTGCTTTTGATCGAGCAGTATAGTTGTAATCGCTATTTGTATCGCCACCATTCAGCGAACAGTTAACTACATTTATATTAACTTCTCCGTCACCGTTGATATCTTTACCGTAAGGCTTCAAATATTCGCCCATTTTCTGGCAGTTTTTATCACCGGTTATTGAATAAGTGAAAACTACAACCGTAGCATCGTATTTTGTTTTTGTAGCACATTGAGCAACTAAAAGTGCTATCGCTAATGTAAGTATTGTTAAAATTATAATTATAAATTTATCGTGATACCAAATATTTTTTATTTTTTCGCTAAAGGTGAGGGGAGTATTATATATTTCACTTGGCTTGGGTTCTGCCTTAAGCTCGCCCTGCTGCATTTTTTTTAGTTTCAAAAATTCTTCTCTTGCAAAACGCTGTTGCCGCAGAGTATCGCTTTCTTTTTTTTGTGACATAAAACTGCACCTCCATTATTTAGTAGTATATCTTAAAAAGGATAAAAAGTAAAGATTGTCTTTGTGTTAAAAGTGTAAACTTTTTGTAATAAATATTAATTTGACATAACAATTATAGTGTGATAAAATTTGAATAACACAAAGTGAGGAGGTACTTATGAAAAATAAATTTTTAAAGGGATTTTTAAAAATTTTGCTTTGCGCTGTTGTAATTTTTATAGCGTATTGGTTCGTTTTGCCACCGCTTAATATACAAAGCAGCGAAATGTGGGTATTTTTAATTTTCTGTATAATTTTCTGCGTAGTGGTAAACGCTTTTTCTCAAATTATAAGTCTTTTTGGTACAAAATCATCTTACGAAAGGCGCGCCACACTTAAAAATGTTGGAAAACCGATAAAATTTGCAGCATGTGCAATTGCTTGTATTTTAGTTTTTAGTGCAGTTGCAAGTCTTGTTGGCGCACAGATTTTTAACGCATCGCGCTATGTTAAACTGATTACACCGCAAGACGGAGATTTTACAACTGATGTTGCTGAAATAAACCGCACACAAATTCCTGTGGTTGACCGTGACACTGCTTCAAGGCTGGGTCAGCGAAAACTTGGTGAAATTTCTGACCTTGTTTCTCAATTTGTTATAGAGGACGATTATACTCAAATAAATTATAACGGCAAACCTGTAAGGGTAACGCCGCTTGCATACGGTGATATTATTAAGTGGTTTAATAATAACAGC
>JBJFGD010000023.1:0-6363 GCA_051892355.1 Acutalibacteraceae bacterium
AAACATTTCAACAAAGTCAGAACCTGAAATTGAGAAAAACGGTACGCCTGCCTCGCCTGCAACTGCGCGGGCAAGTAAGGTTTTACCCGTTCCGGGAGGACCTACAAGCAACACACCCTTTGGAATACGAGCACCGAGTTCGTTAAATTTTTTGGGGTCTTTAAGAAAATCGACAATTTCTGCCATTTCTTCTTTTTCTTCATCAGCGCCTGCAACATCGGCAAATGTGGTCTTTTTGCGGCTATCGGCCTTTTTGACCTTTGCTTTGCCGAATCCCATAGTTTTGTCGGCGCCCATACCGGCATTCATTCGTTTCATAATGAACACCCAGAAAACAACCATAACAACTATAAGCAATAGCGTAGGCAGCATACTGAGAAGCCAAGAACCCTGACCGCCCTCAATATAATCATCTTTGATTAATTTAGCATCATCACCGGCATTTTCACGGTTATTAGTTCTGACAAATTCATTTACATCGTTGTAAAAGATTGAAACATCAGCAACAGTATAATGGTATTTTTTGCCGTCTTCACGCAAAGTGTAGGTCAAATCACCGCTGTATTTGTTGAGAGTAAATTCAGAAATTTCATTATTCTCAATCATCTCTATAATCTGATAATACTTTGTTTCTGTAGTGGTTTTAGAAACTTGAGATGCAACCACAAATGATAATATGAGTATTAAAGGAATACCTATATAGAGAAGAATATTTTTTATGTTCTTTTTCAATGCTTATTACTCACCTTTCAGTTATTTACCGCCGTAAACTGACGGGTTTAAAATACCCACATAGGGTAAATTTCTGTATTTTTCATCATAATCAAGACCGTAACCAACAACAAATTCATCGGGTATTACTTTGCCAACATAATCGGCAGATATGTCTGCTTTACGGTTAGCAGGCTTATCAAGCAAAGTGCAAATCTTTATGCTGTTTGCATTTCGGCCCTTTAAAACACCGCTTAAATATGAAAGTGTTATACCTGAATCTAAAATATCCTCAACTATAAGGATGTCCATACCGTCGGGATCTATGTCAAGATCTTTTTTAAATTTAACAACGCCAGTAGTTTTTGTTCCGCTGTAAGAAGAAACCGCAATAAAATCAATAATGCAGTCACATTTGATTTCGCGAAGTAAATCTGCCATAAATACAACAGCGCCCTTAAGAACACTTACTACCAGCAATTTTTTGCCTTCGTAATCGCGTGAAATCTGCTCGCCCAAGCGTTTGCAAATTTCGCTTAATTCATCTTTTGATACTAAAATACTTGCGATATCTTTATTATTCATCTTTAACTTCCCCTATAAAAGACTTTGTTACATTGATTTTATATATTTCTTTACTTGCCTTGTCTGCGGCACAACGCTCTGCCACACCTATTTTATGTACCCAGACAATTCCTTCATCATCACGAAGAACAGGCCATACATCGCGCTCGGTGACAGGAACTGAATATTCACAAAACAGTTTTTTTAAAGTTTTGGTGCAGTTTTTGTTTTTAAGCCGTACTTTATCACCGACCGTTCTTTTGCTTTGTATCAATTTTCCTACTATTTTATCACAGTCTAATATATTTTTTAATAACAAATTATGAACTTTTTCGGAATTTGAAAATAAATTGTTTTTTTGGCGGGTAATTTCTATATTAAAAACAGCTTTTGGCGGTGGTTGCGTCGAAGATATAAGTTTTAAAACCCCGTTTTCCACTACGGCTGTTTTATTTTTAGCTACACTGGTTCTGCCGCCCGTAATACAAATATTATAAATTTGATTTATGTGAAAACTGTCGGCACTATTGCAAAAATTATTATAATATTTTACAATTATTCTTTTAGCCACCGCAATATGCAACAAGCTAAAACCTTCAAGCGAAATTGCGCCGTTATTATAACGAATATTATATTCCCTTTCTGCAACACTATTGATAAAATCTTCATCTTCTCGCAAAGAGTCGGTCATGCGCGCTACCGCAGTTTCAACTGACCCGTTAAACTGTTTTAAAACAGGTACTATATTATGACGAATTTTATTTCTTGTGTAATCGTCACACAGATTTGTACTGTCGGTTACAAAATCAATATTATTTGCTTTGCAATAATTTTCAATATCATTTCGAGTGCAATAAATAAGCGGGCGAATATATCTGCCGCGCATGGGTGGTATACCGCAAAGCCCCAAAAGGGCAGTGCCGCGAGTCATATTAAAAAGCACCGTTTCAATATTGTCGCTTGCGGTGTGCGCTGTAGCAATAGCATTGGTATCAATGCTATCTAAAAACTCATAACGCAACTGTCGGGCTGCAAGCTCGGTGCTTAAACGGTGTTTAGCTGCAAATGCAGGTACATCTGCACTGCCTAAAAAAAGTTGAACACCGTTTTGCTCACATATTGATTTTACAAAATTTTCATCACGCAAAGCCTCTTCACCGCGTATTTGGTGGTTGAAATGTGCGGCACTGATTTTTTCTAAACCTAAATCACTTTTAAGCTGCAATAACGCAAACAGCAACGCCATTGAATCGGCGCCGCCGGAAAGCGCAACCGTAATATGCTTTACATTTTCAGTTAAAGAAAAGCGTGTAATAGCTTCTTTTACTTTTTTTAACATTATCTGAACACATCCACAGATGTAAATCTTGTATACTGACCGTCCCAATGCAGGGGCACAATACCCGTTTCACCGTGACGGTTTTTAGCAACAATACACTCTGATTTACTGCTATCGCTTAAATCTTCATCAGAACCCTTTTCACCGTCGTAATAAGCATCGCGATATAAAAACAGCACTATATCCGCATCCTGCTCAATAGAGCCCGAATCACGCAGATCTGAAAGAGCCGGTTTGTGCGATTTATTACCTTTTGACTCGGTAGCACGCGACAACTGCGCACAGGCAATTACGGGAACTTTTAATTCCTTTGCCATTATTTTAAGGCTGCGCGTAATTTCTGAAATTTCTTGAACGCGGTTATCATTCTGCCTTGGTGAATGCATAAGGCCCAAATAATCGATTATAACTAAATCTACGCGTTTCATACGACGCAGTTTTGCCTTCATCTCTGGTACGGTAATATTTGAACTTTCATCAAAATATATTTCGGCTTTAGAAAGATTTTCGCCCGCTTGGGTAAGTCTTGTCCATTCTTCGGGTTCTAAATCGCCCGTGCGAAGTTTTTCACTTTTAATGTACGCTTCGCTTGACAGCATACGCTGTGCTAACTGGTCACGCGTCATCTCAAGCGAGAAAAAGCAGACAGTTTTTCCCGCGTTTATTGCGACATTGCGCGCAATATTAAGCGCAAAAGAGGTTTTACCCATACCCGGACGGGCACCTAAAATTATTAAATCAGACTTGTTAAGACCCGTAATTTTTTTATCAAGTTCGCTAATGCCCGAAGGTATACCTATATAGTCATCACGCGTTTCAGGGTCATTAATTTTTGTAAGGCGGTCATAGGTTTCGGTTGAAATTACATCTTTAATGTGTGTAAGGCCGCCTATCTCTCTGCCATCACGGATTTCAAAAATACGCTGTTCGGCACTGTCTAACAGTTTGCCCGAATCCATTGTATTTTCATTTATATCTTTAATAATACCCTGTGCCGCACCCATAAGTGCACGAGCGTAATACTGCTCACGGATAATACCCACATATGTAAGAACATTCGCCGAAGACGGTACCGCCGTTACCAGTTTGGTAAGATATTCTTTGCCGCCGGCTTCATCATAAACACCGTCTTTTTTAAGGCGTTCAAGCAATGAAATAAAGTCTATTGCCTGACTTAATTCATACATTGAAGAAATAGCGGAATAAATATCTCTGTGCTGAGGAATATAAAAATATTCGGTTCTGACCTGTACTGCAACCTCATTTATGCAGTTTGGGTCAATAATCATAGACCCCAGCACCGCCTGCTCTGCCTGAACAGAATAAGGCAATCTGCCGCTGTCAATATCGTAAATAAGCCTGTTATCGCTCATAACAAAATTACTCCGTTACTTTTACTGTGATTTTTGCGCTGATGCCTGTATAAAGTTTTATTTCTGCCTCATATTCACCGAAGTTCTTTATATCGGCAACATTCATCTTTTTACGGTCAACCGCAACACCTAAAGAATTTTTAATTTCTTCGGCTATTTCTTTAGATGTTACACTGCCGAAAAGGCGACCGTTACTGCCTGCTTTTGCCTTGATAACAACCGACTTGCCGTTAAGGCTTGCAGCGGTTGCTTTAGCGGCATCAATTTCTTCTTGCTTGTGATGAGCAGCTGCTGCTTCACGGCTTTTTAGTTCTGACATAGCGGCAGAATCTGCTTCAATTGCTAAATTTTTCGGAAAAAGGAAATTGCGTGCGTATCCGTCAGATACATTGCAAAGTTCGCCTTTTTTACCCTTACCCTTAACATCTGCTAATAAAATAACTTTCATATGTTAATCTTCCTTTCAGTATTAAAACTTGGTCTATGTAACTGAAGGCATTTTTTGCCTTCACGACACTATACTTCCATTATTATAGGAAGCACCATCGGTGAACGATGAGTTTTGTTATATAAAAACTTTGAAACACCGTCTTTTATGCGTGTTTTTATGGTGTTCCAATCTTTAACGCCTAAAACATAACAGTTTTCAAGAACATTGCATACAACATTGTCAAGTTGAGCCATAAGCTCGTCAGATTCTTTAACATATACAAATCCGCGTGAAACAATGTCAGGCCCAGAAATAACCTCGCGCGTAACACTGTCAATAGAAACCGTTACAACAATTATTCCGTCTTCGGCAAGGTGCTTGCGGTCACGCAACACTATACTGCCAACATCGCCTACACCGAGTCCGTCAACCAAAACTCTGCCTGCAGGCACTGTTTCGGTGCATTTAATGCCCGCATTTGATATTTCGATAACGCTGCCATTATTAGAAATTATAACATTGTTATAGTCTATACCCATACCGTATGCTAACTGTGCATGCTTGTAAAGATGCTTTTGCTCACCGTGTACGGGTATAAAATATTTAGGTTTTACAATGCTTAACATAAGTTTTAGTTCTTCCTGACAAGCGTGACCCGAAACATGAACATCATACATTTTTTCATATACAACATTTGCACCGCGTTTCATAAGCTCGTTAACAACCTTGCTAACTAACTTTTCATTACCGGGTATAGGTGTAGCAGATATGATTATCATATCGCCCGGCACAATCTCTACCTGACGGTGATCTGAAGATGCCATTCGCGACAACGCAGACATAGGCTCGCCCTGACTGCCTGTAGTTACAACCACAAGTTCATGCGGCGCATAATTTTTGATAGTATCAATATCTACAAGCACCCCGCTTGGCACATTTAAATAACCTAACTCTGCCGCTACATTTACAACATTTATCATACTTCTGCCCGATACCGCAACCTTACGGTTACAGCGTGCGGCTTCGTCAATGATTTGCTGTATGCGGTGAATATTAGAAGAAAATGTTGCAACAATTATGCGATGCCCCTCTGCTTTTTTAAACAGATTTGAAAATGATTCACCGACAAGTCGCTCGGATGATGTGTAGCCTGCGCGCTCTGCATTGGTAGAATCAGAAAGCATGGCAAGTACACCTTTTTTACCAAGCTCGGCAAAACGGGATATGTCTATAACATAATCGTCTATAGGTGTAGTATCTATTTTAAAGTCGCCCATATGAACAACTGTGCCTGCACCGCAAGTTATTGCAAAACCGACAGCATCAGGTATAGAATGGTTAACATGAATAAATTCTACACTGAATTTACCTAATGTTACGGTTTTGCCCGCTGAAATTTCATTTAGTTTTGCATTACCTAACAATTTATGCTCTTTTAATTTACCCGCAATCAAACCTATTGTAAGACGCGTTGCATAAATAGGTACATTAAAATTTTTAAGCAGATACGGTATTGCACCGATATGATCTTCATGACCGTGTGTTACAACAAGGCCCTTGATTTTGTCTTTATTTTCAAGCACATAAGTAAAGTCGGGTATTACAGTATCAATACCAGGTGTTTCCTCATCGGGGAAAGTCATACCGCAATCAACAAGTATCATATCGCCGTCATATTCATAGAGTGTGATATTTTTACCTATCTCACCAAGTCCGCCAAGCGGTATGATTTTTACCGGCTTGCTCGGTGTGGTTTTTGATTTTGCATTGCGCTTTTTAGGTGCTGAATTGTACTGTTTTTGGTTTGTAGTTCTATTTTTTGAAGAATTGTTTGTTGTCTTTGTATTTTTTGCGGTTTTTGAATTAGACGATTTTGATTGTCTTTGATTATCAGCACCGCTTACAACATTTTGCACCGCACGCTTTGCGGCAGAATTTTTTTGTTT
>JBJFGD010000024.1:0-1589 GCA_051892355.1 Acutalibacteraceae bacterium
TTTGTTTTTCTGCTGACATGTGCGGCAGAAAAACTCCTTGTAAGCGAAAACCGCTTGATTAGCGGTTTTCAAGGGCGTGTGGGTGGTATTGGCGGGAGTAGAGTGCAGTCCGAAAATCCTTTGGATTTTCGGCGAGCGGCATTCCCGCCAAGAGAGTGGCGACTTTGTCGACACTCTCAAAATTACCCCTTTTTGTAAAGAGGTAATTTTTTCGTTTATATTTGTTTTATTTTTCCTACAAGGCTTAACACCAAAAACACTGCCAAATTGGTAAGCACAACTGCGGCGCCTGCGGGTATATCAAACACAAAAGACAGCATCAGCCCTGTTAAAAATGATATTACCGACACCACAGCCGCAACAATTACGGTGCATTTATAATGCTTGCATATACGCATAGATGACAGCGCAGGAAATGTAATAATGCTTGATATCAAAAGCGCGCCCATAATCTTCATACCTATTACTACCGTAACAGCGGTCAGTATTGCATTTATACTGTTATAAAGTTTTACTTTAACCCCGGTAACCAAGGCGAAATCCTCATCAAAAGCGGCAACAAAAATTTTTTGGTAAAACAAAATATAAACCGCTATTATGGCTATTCCGCAAACGGCGGCGATTATTACCTCTTTTTTACCGAGCGCCAAAATACTGCCAAACATATAATTGCTGATATCGGTATTCATACCTGTAGTAAGCGTTGCTACCGTAATACCGACAGCCAGTGCGCTACTTGATACAATAGCGGTTGCCGCATCACCGTTTATTTTGCTGTTTTGTTTTAAACGCAAAAGCAAAAACGCCGCTACTATTACTATGGGAATAGAAAATTCAAGCGGTGCCACACCGCACGCAAGCCCCACTGCCGCCGCGCCGAAAGACACATGTGAAAGCCCGTCGCCCAACATTGAAAATCGCTTCAGCACAAGATTTACACCAAGCAAAGCGGCGCTTACCGATAGCAAAAGGCCTGCAACAATCGCCCTTACCGCAAAAGGATATGATAAAATCTGCTTTATAAATTCCATCTACATATCCCCCTTTATGTGTTGTATATATTCGCTGTCGGTTCCAAAAAAGAAACCGTTGTCAGTAAGGCTTAATATATGCTTTGCCTCGCTTATGGCGCGGTTTATATCATGTGAAATCATAATAATTGCCATGCCGGAATCATTTAATTTTTTAATAAGAGCGTACATTTCTTCACTTGATACAGTATCAAGTCCCGTAACAGGCTCGTCTAACAAAAGCACCTTTTTGGCGGCACAAAGCGCGCGGCATAACAGCACCTTTTGTTGCTGACCGCCTGAAAGTTCGCCGAAAGAGCTTTCGGCAATATCGGCTATATCTAAAATCTGCATATTTTTTATAGCTTGACGCTTTGTTTCTTTACTATAAAATGCACCGGTTATGCCCCTGCCTGCAAAGCCTGACATTACAACCTCTTTCACACTTGCAGGAAAATCTTTTTGATGCTGTGTTTTTTGCGGCAACCAGCCGATTTCTTTTTTGGTAAAGCCGTTAAATTCTCGACAACGTTGTAAGAATCACTCATATGCCAAACTCCTTGGCGAGTTCAGCATCGA
>JBJFGD010000025.1:0-1578 GCA_051892355.1 Acutalibacteraceae bacterium
GTAAAAAGTGGCTTGCTTTGGGAAGCAAAGGCTAACTTCGCAGGTTATTTTGACGGTAACGGTGTTACAGTATACGGCTTAAAAGCAGAAACAAGTGACGAATCAGGTGTTTTTCCACGGGTTGCAGGCGCACAAGTAAGAAATCTTACCGTTAAAAACTGCTATTTCAAGGGTGACAAAGTTGGCGCACTTTTTGGACGCAGCAAAAATATAAACAAATTAATCGTTGAAAACTGTTCTATTTATAACAATGCTGCTGTATGTACCCGTTTGAATGATGGCATGACTTTTGCCGGTGTTATTATTGGTAATCTCTATTCAGGTGAAGACACAAAATGGCAAAGCGGTGTCATAAGTGTATCAAACTGCTTGATTTACGGTAATGACTTTAAACATTCGGAAACCGTATCGAGTAAAGATGGTGAAGGTCGTGTTTACAGCATTGAGAATTACGGTTTGTTTGGTAATGCTACCAGTGATAAAGGTGCTACCATAAGTAATTCGGTTGTGTTAGATACTGCGCCTTATTCAATGATTTATAATAATAATACCTTTTCTAAGAGTACATACACAAATGTATATACTAATATGATAGATGTAGAGCTTAACAATGAAGACTATAAACCTGAAGGTAATCCAAGTGTTCTTTACAAGTATAAATATGCTACAAAGCTTACATCAAATGCAGATGGCACAATAACACATAATTTTACTGCTACTCAATTTAAAGAAGACGGAATAGAACAAGTAAAAGATCAAACTTATACCAGAACTTATGAGGCAGGTACTATAGCAAAGGTTGATGCCACTGCGATCATTGGCGCTAACGCTAAAACGGCAATGAGTGGTCTTGATTGGAGCAAGTGGACAGTTAACGAAAACGGATATCCAACACCAAAACTTTACAGCTTTAGACAATATTCTGCTTGGAAACCTTGGTCGGGTGAAATTGCTTTGTTCTATACAGGCGGTGACGGTACCAAAGATAGCCCATATGTTGTACAAACAGCCGAAGAGTTTGTACTTATGCTAACTTCTACAGAGAAGGGTGCATATTACGCACTCGGTGCAGATATTACCATTAATGATACATCCACAGACAATTGGACCGATACTGCAAAAAAATGGTTTACTTCTAATGATATACCGGCATTTGAAGCTTCGCTTGACGGCCGCGGTCATACAGTAAGCGGTATTTATTATGATGGTAAACAATCGGGCACATACGGCGGTCTTATACCGGTGCTTGGTGCGAACGGTTTTGTTAGAAATATTAAAATAACAGATTCTGAGCTTGGCGGTAATAGTAAATCTGTTTTAGGTGCAGTTGCAGGTTCGGTGGTCGATAATTCATCGAAGATTATTAAATTTGAGGCAATTACCGTAAAAGATTCTGTTAAATTTGATAGCCGAGCAACAGTAGGCGGTATCGTTGCTCAAATAGGTTATTCAGCAGTTAATATTACTGACTGCATCTCTGAATCAGCCGGTCTGTTTTCAAGTGTTACAGGTCAGGCAAATGTTAAGCGTTGCGTGTCTGTAGGCGCATATCCTTTTGCAACATCCGATTGTTTAAAG
>JBJFGD010000026.1:0-1564 GCA_051892355.1 Acutalibacteraceae bacterium
CATTATTATCAAAAAGCTCTCCTAATTGATTTCGTAAATGAAAATAAAATGAATTTTTAAGCGTATCTTCTTTTAATAACCATCCATCGCCATAATCAGCTATTATATTATTTTTCCAGATGTTTTTAATTACATCATCAATTTCGCTTATTACATTTTCATCCATATTATTCACCAACTAATTCCTTCAACAAATTTATAGCACAGTTTAGATATCATATCATTTTTAACGAGTGTATTTATCCATTCTTTGGGTATGCTGTCATATCCGTAAAGCACCCCTGCCAAACCGCCTGCAACAGCTGCAACTGTATCGGTATCATCACCCAAATTTACCGCCTTTAAAACGCACGCTTTATAGTTATCAGTATTTAACAAGCACCAAACTGCTGCTTCAAGAGTATCAACAACATAACCACTACTTTTAATTAAACTAATATCTGTATCAATAAATTTTTCATCAAATATTCTTTTATAATACTTTATTTCTTTGTAATTAGCGTAATATTTTTCTGCTTTTTTTATGGCGGTATTAATTGATGTTTTTTCCAGACATTTTATAAGTTCTCTAACAATAAAATCATATATTCCACAAGCGATTAAAGAGCGTTCGTGTGCGTGAGTAAGTGCTGAAACCTCATGTACATTTCTTATAGATTCTTTCGTTGACAGGGTTTTAAAGCAATTAAACAATGACACGGGAATTATCCTCATTAAAGAACCATTACCGTTGTCATAATCAGATTTACAACCGCAAGTATATACATTTTTGTTGTTCCAATAGTTGCGAAGTGAAATAAGGGTTGTTCTGCCTATATCAAACATTTCACCATGCGGTGTCATATATCCGTTTTCTGCCCACTTTGAAAACTCTAAAATATTGTCTGTTAAATCAATCTTTCCTTTATTTGCAATACTGTTAAGCGTGCATAAAGCCATTGAAGTATCGTCAGACCAAGTACCTTTTGGCACAGCATGAGAACCGTAGCCAAGCATTTTATCAACAGGGTTCTTTTGAAGTTTTTCACGCGATTCAAATTCAACAGGCACACCCAATGCATCTGCAACTGCAAGACCGAATATTGCGCCTTTAACTATTTTAATCATTTAAATACCCTCTTTCCGTTTTGTAATGGTTATAGGTATACTATAAAATGGCTCGGTTTATTTTCTCCATTTTATATAATTCTGCGGTTTCTTTGTGTTTTCCCTCACAATAACTTAAATTTATTTTTATCAAACTCTATCAGACCATCGTCCCGCATTTTGCAAAGCTCGTTGGACATTGCACTTCGGTCAACCGACAGAAAATCGGCAAGCTGTTGGCGGTTAAAAGGAATGGTAAAACTGGCGCTGTTTTGCTTTTTAGCCTGTTCTGACAGATAAGAAATGAGTTTTTCTCTTGTTGTGCGTTTTGACATATGACCGAGTTTCTGCACAAGTTTTCTGTTCTTTTCTGAAATTGCAAAAAACAGATTTTGCACTACAATAGAGTGAAAACGGCAAGCGTTAGAACAGGAAGTTAAAACCTGCTTTACATCAAAGAAAATAACCGCACTGTCCT
>JBJFGD010000027.1:0-6125 GCA_051892355.1 Acutalibacteraceae bacterium
TATGACCCTCTGCTTGTAAGGCAGATGCTCTCCCAGCTGAGCTATGCTCCCACATAACGCTGGCTCTGTTAACCGCAACTCACCGGCGACGAACATTATATTACCATACACGGATAAAGATGTCAAGCATTTTTTTCAATTTTTTTTATTTTTTTAACAAACCCTTTAATTCGTCTTTTGTAAAAGTATAAACTTTGTTGCAAAACTGGCAAACTGTTTCTGCGCTTTCCATTTCTTCGGCCATTTGAGACAATTCTTCTTTGCTTATACTCTTAAGTGCGCGTTCAAATCTTTGCCTTGAACAATTACATTTATATGCAACCTGCTCTTCTTCAAGAACCTCTACTTCAAAACCTTTTAAAGCAATCTTTACTATTTCTTCAATAGACTTGCCCTCTTCAAGCAGAGTTGTAACCGACTTCATCGCTTTTATATTATTTTCAAGCTTGGTAATAACTTCATCATAACCGTGAGCCGCAGGCAGTAATTGAATTATATATCCGCCTGCAACGCGTACCGTAAGATCGGGGTTAACCAGCACGCCTAATGCGCACACCGTTGGTATCTGCTCGCTTATGGCGTAATATGCGGCTATGTCTTCGGCGATTTCACCTGTAGATAGCGGCACAAAACCGTTATACGGCTCTTTTAAGCCTAAATCCTTTATAACATAAAGGGTACCCTGTGTGCCTACAGCACCGCAAACATCGAGTTTTCCGTTTTCTTTGACAGGAATTTCTACAACAGGATTTACAGCATACCCGCGCACATCGCCCTTGCTGTCGGCAACTGCTATAAGCGCGCCTGCGGGGCCGTCGCCGTCTATTTTTACGGTTATAGTATTATTTTCACCCTTTAATGCATTACCCATCATAGAGGTTGCTGTAAGCAAGCGGCCAAGCGCCGCCGTCATAACGGCAGAAGTTTTGTGTAACTGCTCGGCCTTTGCCACGATATCTGTGCTATCAAGTGCCGTAGCCATTACAAGCCCGTCTGAAGTTATACATCTTATAAGTTTACCCATTGTTATTTCACTTTCCTTGTTACATATATAATACGCTCTGCCTTATCGGTTGGTGCAGTATCGCGCATTTCTTCATACACGGCTTCAATTTTAAGGCCTGCTTTTTCAACTGCGTTTTTAAGCTCATCGCCTGTATATGCGCGCTCACTGAAACGCTCACTTGTGCGATGATATACACCGTTATCTTCTTCAAAAAAGTCAAGATTTATCTCTACAACATTGTTGCCGCAATACTCATTTTGCCAAACACAGTAAATGTCTTCGCTTTCTAATACAAATGTATTGTCACCAAGTATTTCTTTATGCTTATAAGGGGTATTTACATCAAAAATAAAAAGCCTGTCTTTTTCAAGAAAAAGCGATACACGCGCAATCGCCTTGCACAGTTTTTCGTAATCTGTTATATGATTAAGGCTATCAAGGCAGCAGATAGCACCGTCAACCGTGCCATATAGGTCAAGTTCGGCAGCGTCTTGACAAAGATACATTATATCGTTGCCCTGCTTTGCCGTTCTTTCACGCGCTTCACAAAGCATTTCATATGACATATCTACACCGATTACTGAAACGCCGCGATTTGCCATACAGTTTGAAAAGCCGCCTGTGCCGCAAGCAAGATCTAAAAGCAACGAGGGCATTTTGTCAAATTTATTAAACAAAGAACAAATATATTCGGTTCGGCTTTCATAACCTACATTTTCATTAAGCTTGTCATAATATGCCGCAAAATTTTCATACATTTTGTTTTCCTCTTTTAAAACTCATATTCACCGTCAAATACCTTTTCGGCGCCGCCACGCATAGACACACGACCGTCTTCAGCATATGTTATAAACAAATCACCGCCTGCAAGATGAACGGTAATCTCTTCATTTTGCTTGCAATATCCGTTTTTTACTGCCGCTACAACCGATGCGCACGCGCCTGTGCCGCAGGCAAGCGTTTCGCCGCTGCCGCGTTCCCAAACGCGCATCTGCAATGTGTTTTTGTTAATCACACGGATAAACTCGGTATTAACCTGTTCGGGAAACATAGCGTGATGTTCAAAATCAGGTCCGATTTTTTCAAGATTAAGACTGTCGATCTCATCACAAAATACAACTGCATGCGGATTGCCCATAGAAACCGCTGTTATGCGGTATTGGCTGTCGGCTACGGTTATAGGTTGGTTTATAATTGCATTACCCTCTGCAACAGCAGGAATTTTTGAAGGTGTCAGCTCTGGGGTTCCCATATCTACGGTAATGGTTTCGGCTTTGCCGCATTTATCGGCAATTTCAAGCGTTTTTATTCCGCTTAAGGTTTCAACCGTAATCACGCTTTTGTGTGCAATGTTATTATCATAAATATATTTGCCCACACAACGAATACCGTTTCCGCACATTTTACCCTCACTTCCGTCAAGGTTAAACATACGCATTTTAACATCTGCCACATCAGACGGGCATATAAGTATAACACCGTCAGCGCCCACGCTGAAACGGCGAGGCGACATTTTTATTGCAAGTTCATTAGGGTTTTCTATTTTTTGCTCAAAACAGTTAATATATATATAATCATTGCCTATTCCGTGCATTTTTGTGAATTTAATCTTTGCCATATTTGTTCCGCCTTTATAAGTGCTTTAAAAAATGCGCCTTTAAGCATTTACTTAAAAGCGCATAAAATTATTTTTATACTGAAAGCCTATGCTTACTAAATCTGCTGTGAATATTCTGCACTATTGGTATTTGTAAAATATTCATTTTTAATAGTGTCATAAAATTTTGCTTCGGCAGCCGACATATAAGGTATTACATAAATATATGCTATTCCAAAGGTAACTAAACCAAGCAAATTCCACCAGAAAAAGCTTAACTGCAATACAAACAGGTCAAATTTATGACCTTTCATCATTTGACAGCTTGCTTTTATTGCTTCGTTAGGCTTCATATCGGGGTTATCGGCAAGTATATAAAAAGTCATTGAATAAGAATACGCCTTAACTATACCGGGAATTACAAAAAGCATTGTCCAAAGCAAAGTATAAAGACCTGTAAGTACACCGGCAAGACAGGTTGTGCCAAAGTTTTCAAAACCTTTAAACATTTGGGCAAAATCAACCTCATACCCCCTTACAATGTTAAGCATTACTATTGCAAGCCCAACTTCAATAACGCCACTCAAGACAATCGTAGCAATCGAAAATGTAAAAGCGGCTGCTGCAGACATAATAAGTCCTGCCACAATAATTGTGCCTAAAGCTATGCCAAAATTAGCATTAAGGCTTTGCTTGGCTTCAAATTTTACTCGTTTTCTGTCGTACATAAAAAATCCCCCTAAAATTTTTTAATAACATATAGTACAAACTTATTATTGAAATCTGTACTATATCAATTATAAAATAAGAGGAATTTATTGTCAATAAAATTGTTAATCTTTATATACCCTTACGGTAAACTGCTTTGAACATTTAGGGCATACGGTGTTATGCTTACCTTTTCTGCGCGGTAATCGCAGTACCGCGTGGCAATTAGGGCATTTTTTATACACATGTGTATAGTCTGCTTTTCGGCGGCGGCGAATATTTTGCTTTTCTTTTAATTTTGCAGACAGACTGTTAAGTACCTTATTTTCTTTTCGGCGGGCTTCAATATTGCGTGACATAATTCTAAAAAAGGCATAAATGATAATTGCATAAACAACAAATTGTAAAACCAACGATCTTACAAAACAGTTTACAATCGAAAGTATGGCAGCTGCGGCAAATAATACATAAAACAAACTATCAACACCGTATCTGCCACTCATAAACTGCATAAGTTTATATCTGAAATTCATTCTTAAAACCTCTTTTCATTAATATTATACTTCGATTGCATTATTTAATTGTTACTAAAAAATGAAAGTTTTTGCATTAGAGTGTAAAATATGTTAGAATGGTTTAAGAATAATTGACAGATGAGGTCTGATTTATGTTTTCTATGGTTAAAAGCGTGGGAATTTTCGGTCTTAATTCATATATGCTTCAAATTGAAGCAGATGTTTCAGGCGGACTGCCTTGCTTTGATGTAGTGGGGCTGCCTGACACGGCGGTAAAGGAATCGCGCGACAGAGTCAGAGCGGCTATTAAAAACTGCGGGTTTAAATTTCCCGCAGGAAGAATAACGGTAAACCTTGCCCCCGCCGATAAGAAAAAAGAGGGCGCTATATATGACCTGCCGATACTAATATCAATACTTATCGCATCGGACCAGCTAAAAGCAGACACACAAAATTGCGTATTTTTGGGCGAAGTTTCGCTTGACGGCAAAGTGCGCGGTGTAAACGGCGTGCTGGCAATGGTAATTACAGCCAAACAAAACGGAATCAGCGATATTTTTGTACCGCTTGATAATGTATCAGAGGGCGCAGCAGTAGAGGGTATTAATGTATACGGAATTTCAAATGTAAAACAGATTATAGACCACATTACAGGCTTTACCACTCTTACACCGACCAAGCCCACTGTGTCAAGTATGGCAACGCTTGACACGGCGATTGATTTTTGCGATGTTAAGGGGCAAATAACCGCAAAGAAAGCACTTGAAGTAGCAGCAGCAGGTAATCATAATATTTTGTTAATCGGTCCGCCCGGTTCGGGCAAAAGCATGCTTGCTAAACGGCTGCCTACAATACTGCCGCCTATGACATTTGAAGAGTCTATAGAAACCACAAAAATACATTCCGTCGCGGGTGTGTTAGATAAAAACAACCCGTTAGTCACCGTGCGGCCCTTTAGGTCACCGCATCATACCATATCTTCTGTAGGTCTTTCGGGCGGCGGAACAATACCTAAACCGGGCGAAATTTCTTTGGCTCACAACGGTGTACTGTTTTTAGATGAATTGCCTGAATTTAAGCGTGATGCTATGGAAACATTGCGTCAGCCGCTTGAAGACGGCACAGTAACGGTATCGCGTGTAGCGGGTACAGTTACATACCCAAGTTCAATAATTTTAGTAGCTGCTATGAACCCCTGCCCCTGCGGTTATTACGGACACCCAAGCAAGCCTTGCACCTGCTCGCATAATGCGGTACACAAATATCTTAACAAGATTTCAGGGCCACTGCTTGACCGCCTTGATTTACACATTGAGGTGCCGCCTGTTGATTATAAATCGCTGTCTGATACGGCACCGACCGAAACCTCTGCTCAAATAAGAGAACGCGTAAACCGTGCACGGCAAATTCAAGTTGAACGGTACAAGGGCACAGGCATCACCTGCAACGCACATCTGACACCGTCATTACTTAGAAAATACTGTATTATGACCGAAGATGCCGGCGTATATTTGAGCCGCAGTTTTGATGCGCTTGGGCTTTCGGCACGCGCCTATGACCGCATATTGAAAGTAGCAAGAACCATAGCCGACCTAAAGTGTAATGAAAAAATACAAAAAGAAGATATCGGTGCGGCATTAAGATTTCGCAGTTTAGACCGAAAATATTGGGAATAAAATTAATATGACAAAGCCGCTGCTTTTATCGAGCAGCGGCTTATATTTATTATTCCGTTTTTTCTTCTATTTGTTCTTTAATTTCAATTTGTGTATTCTCATCTTTAACCCTTTTGTTAACAAATTTTCTAAACAACACATACAGCACAGAACATACCGGCACGCTAAACAGCATTCCTAAAACACCGAAAAGTCCACCGCCGATAGTCACAGCGGTAAGCACCCAAATACCTGGTAGACCTACCGATTTGCCGACTACACGGGGGTATATCAAGTTGCCTTCAAGCTGTTGAAGCACAATTATAAACACCACAAACCAAAAGGCTTTTAACGGGTTTTCAAGCAATATTAAGAACGCGCCTATACCTGTACCTATGAACGCACCAAAAATAGGAATAAGTGCGGTAAAGCCAATTAAAACCGAAATAATTCCGGCGTAAGGCATACCGAAAATCAACATACCTATAAAACAAAGGCTGCCTATTATACACGCCTCGGTAAGCTGACCTGTTACAAACTTGGTGAATATATCGTTTGTCATCGCCGTAAAATCTATAAGTTTTTTAGCGTTATCAGGTTTAAACAGCGCACGCACAATTTTGTTTGCCTGACGGGTGAGGTTT
>JBJFGD010000028.1:0-6111 GCA_051892355.1 Acutalibacteraceae bacterium
GCTTCAGCCATAATGTGAGCGCGTTTTTCTTTGTCGGCATTATTTACCTGTGATTTAAGCCCTGCAGCCACAGTTCCTTGGCGGATAGAGTAGGCAAAAATATGAGCTCTTGCAAAACCGATTTTTTTAGCAAATGCAAGGCTTTGGTTAAATTCGTCTTGTGATTCGCCTGCAAAACCTACCATAATGTCGGTAGTAATAGCAGCATCGTCAAAAACGCACCGTATTCTTTTTACCAAGTCTTCGTAAAAAGCAGTGTCATAATGGCGATTCATGCGTTTTAAGGTTTCATCACAACCCGATTGCAGCGACAGGTGAAATTGCGGGCAAAATTTAGGCTGTGCTTTCATTCTGTTAAGCATTTCATCGGTTATATGATCCGGTTCTAAAGAACCCAATCGCACGCGGCTAATTCCATTAACGGCACATACAGCATCAATGGCATCGCACAAATCAAAATTTTCGCCCTTACCGTAAGAAGTAAGGTTTATGCCTACTAAAACAATTTCGCAAAATCCGTTTTTAGCCAGTCTTTCGGTTTCGGCTTTTATATCTGCAATAGCGCGTGAACGCACCTTTCCGCGTGCAAACGGTATAATGCAGTATGTGCAAAAACGATCACAACCATCTTGTATTTTCATAAATGCGCGTGTGCGTTCATTAAAGTTGCTAAGTCCTATTGTATTATATTGATCACTGTCTTGATGTTCGCTGATTTCATAAATATGACGGTCGGTATATTCATTTATAGCATTAACTACTTTTGATATATCGCGGTTACCGATAACTATATCAGCTTCGGTAAGTTTTTTTGCCTCTTCGGGAAAAGCTTGTACCATACAACCTGTAAGCACAATTACGGCGGTGGGATTATTTCGGCGGCAACGCCGTACAAGCTGCCGCGTTTTGCGGTCGCTTTCGGCAGTAACGGTGCAAGAATTTATTATGACAGCATCGGCAGGTAATAATTTATCACTTGTATGACCTAAATTTAATAATGCTTCACGCATGGCTTCGGTTTCATATTGATTCACCTTGCACCCAAGCGTGTGAAAATGTATGTTCATTTATTTACCTCTTTAAAAGTTTCTTTTAGTATTGTAATAAAAATAAATTTGGTTGTCAACAATTATTGAAATTGAATTATAACTGTGATATAATTACTTAAAAATTCGAGAAAAAATTTTGAGGTGTGGTTATATGGCGTTTAAAAAAGACTTTGTTTGGGGTGTGGCTACTGCTGCTTATCAAGTTGAAGGTGCATGGAATGAAGACGGAAAAGGACTAAGTGTTTGGGATGTTTTTTGTCACGGTTCCGGCAAGGTATACGGCAATCACACAGGCGATGTTGCTTGCGATCACTACCATAGATATAAAGAAGATGTTAAACTAATGAAAGAGTTAGGCATAAAAGCTTATCGCTTTTCTATTAGTTGGCCACGCATTTTTCCAAATGGCATTGGTGAAGTAAATCAAAAAGGCGTAGAATTTTATTCTAACCTTATTGATGAACTACTTGCTAATGGCATTGAACCTTATGTCACATTGTTTCATTGGGATTACCCCTATGAACTTTACAGAAAAGGCGGTTGGCTCAATGATGACAGCGTTAAGTGGTTTGCTGAATATGCCGCTAAAGTATCAGAGCTTTATTCTGACCGTGTAAAACACTTTATTACACTTAACGAGCCGCAGTGTTTTATCAGCGGTCATTTTACAGGAACTCATGCGCCCGGTCTTGAAATGTCTTATAAAGACATTTTCCAAATAAGCCACAATGTTTTAAAGGCACACGGTGCCGCTGTAATCGCTTTGCGTGAAAACGCAAAACAGCCTATTAAGATAGGCTACGCACCAACGGGTCCTGCGGGCTACCCCGCAAGCGATGACCCTGCCGATATTGAAGCCGCACGCAAATTTACATTTAAGTGCGACCCGTTAAGCAGAGGCATTATTTGGAATGCTTCATGGTTCAGCGACCCTGTAATGTTGGGTAAATACCCCGAAGACGGCCTTGAGTATTATAAAGAGTATCTGCCCAAAATTACCGAAGAAGATATGAAACTAATAAGCCAGCCTATTGATTTTTACGGTCAAAATATATACAACGGCAGAGAAATCGCCGCCGATAAAAACGGCAACCCTTATGTTGTACCGCACAAACAGGGCCTTGGCAAAACGGCTATTCAGTGGCCTGTTACACCAAAATGTATGCATTGGGGAATAAAATATTTATATGAGAGATATAATAAGCCAATATACATTACCGAAAACGGTATGTCCGCCCATGATGTTGTGTCGCTTGACGACAAAGTCCATGACCCAAACCGTATAGATTTTATGAACCGCTACCTTATCGAGCTTGAAAAGGCTGTCAATGACGGTGTAGAAATTGATGGTTATTTTGCTTGGTCATTTATGGACAACTTTGAATGGGCAAAGGGTTATGATGACCGTTTTGGTTTGGTTTATGTTGATTATGAAACACAGCAACGCATACCAAAAGATTCAGCTTATTGGTACAAGAATTGGATAGAAGAACATACCAAGTAAATTTTACTTTTAGGGGACTTATAAATGGCACTTAAAAAAAGAGAAAACTTAAGAAATGTAGCAATTATTGCGCATGTTGACCACGGTAAAACTACGCTTGTTGACCAACTGCTTAAACAAAGCGGTACATTTCGCGAAAACGAGTCGGTCGAAGAACGCGTTATGGACTCTAACGATCTTGAACGCGAAAGAGGTATAACCATACTTTCTAAAAATACAAGCGTAATGTATAACGGTGTTAAAATAAATATTATTGATACACCGGGGCATGCCGACTTTGGCGGCGAGGTTGAGCGCATTTTGCAAATGGTAGATGGCGTTTTATTGCTTGTTGACGCATTTGAAGGCTGCATGCCGCAGACTCGTTTTGTGCTTAAAAAAGCGCTTGCACTTGGCAAAAAGGCAGTAGTTGTAATAAACAAAATTGACAGGCCAATGGCGCGGCCTATTGAGGTTGTTGATGAGGTTTTAGATTTGTTTATAGAGCTTGGCGCCGATGAAGATCAAATTGAGTTTCCCGTTGTATTTGCATCAGGTCGTGACGGCTACGCCACATATTCGCCCGATGTTCCCGGCACAGATATGAAACCTCTTTTTGAAGAAATCGTTAAAGAGATTGAGCCGCCTGTCGGTGACAGCGAGGCTCCGTTACAAATACTGTTTACCAACATAGAATATGATGACTATATCGGCAGAATAGGTGTAGGCCGCGTTCTTCGCGGCTCTGTAAAGACAGGTCAAACTGTAGCGCTTTGTCATAAAGACGGCACCGATTCAAAGGTTAAAATTTCAAAACTGTTTATGTATCAAGGTTTAAAACGCACCGAGGTAGAGACCGCCACTGTAGGTGATATAATTCAAGTTGCTGGTATCAGCGAACTTGAAATAGGTGAAAGTGCCTGTGATATTGAATGTATTGAGCCATTGCCGTTTGTAAAAATTGATGAGCCTACTTTGGCTATGAATTTTATGGTAAACAATTCACCTTTTGCAGGCAAAGACGGCAAGTATGTAACCTCGCGAAACTTGCGCGATCGCCTTTTTAAAGAAGTTCTTACAAATGTAAGTCTTCGTGTTGAAGAAACCGACAGTGCAGATACATTCAAGGTATCGGGAAGAGGCGAATTGCATCTTTCAATACTTATTGAAACAATGCGCCGTCAGGGTTATGAATTTCAGGTGTCGCAGCCAAGCGTTATTTATAAGCATGATGAAAACGGCAGGTTATTAGAGCCTATCGAACTGCTTATGATAGAGGTGCCCGAACAGTATGTAGGCTCGGTTATGGAGCGTTTGGGTACTCGCCATGCCGAGCTTCAAAATATGGGCACGCGTGATGGCGGTATGTCGCATCTTGAATTTTTAATACCTGCACGCGGATTGCTCGGTTACCGTTCACAGTTTATGACCGATACTAACGGTAATGGCATCATGAACCATATATTTAACGGTTATGAAGAATATAAGGGTGATATTGACCAACGAAACACCGGCTCTATTATTGTTCATGAAACAGGTGAGAGCACGGCTTATGGTCTTTTTAACACTCAAAGCCGAGGCCGTTTATTTATAGGGGCAGGTGTACCTGTTTACGAAGGTATGGTAATAGGCGAAAGCCCTAAAAGTGAAGATTTGGTTTGTAATGTTTGTAAAGCAAAGCACCTTACAAATACTCGCGCATCGGGTTCAGATGATGCTTTAAAGCTTACTCCGCCCAGCATTATGAGTCTTGAACAGTCGCTTGATTTTATTAAAGAGGATGAGCTTGTAGAAGTAACGCCGAATAATATTCGCATTCGCAAACGAATACTTAATAAAGAATTACGAATGAAATATGAGGCGAAAAATCGCTGATGCATTATGTAATACTCGATATGGAATGGGACAGCGTCTATCATCCAATTCACAAACGGTTTATAAATCAAATTTTGCAGATAGGCGCTGTCAAGTTAGACGAAAATTTTAATGTTATAGATATTTTTGACATTATTATAAAGTCTTCGGTTTCAAAAAAAGTATCAAAGCGGTTTGTGCAACTTACAGGTATCACTAAAGAAATGATGCTTTCAGGTGTCAAACTTTCAGATGCGGTAAATAAATATAACGAATGGCTTGGTGAAAATACCGTTACTATTACTTGGAGCCAATCTGATTTATATACCATAATCGAAAATCAAAAATATCTGCTCAAAGATACAAAATTTAAGATAGATAAATATCTTGATTTACAAAAGTATATTCAGGGTGAAATGGCAATTTTGGGCAATGAATGTAAATCGCAGATATCGCTTTGTAATGCTGCTGAAATTTTAGGCATAACTACCGAGAATTACGAACTGCATAATGCAAAAGATGACAGCCTTTTATGTGCGGCTTTGTTAAAAGAGCATTACTGCAAAGAACGATTTGACCGTTATATTAAAGACACAAAAAATCCTGAATTTTTTAAAAGACTTTGTTTTAAGCCGTATTTTATCAATGATATTAACGACCCTTGTGTTAGTAAACAATCATTAGATTTTTACTGTCAAATTTGCGGCGGTAAAATGAAGCAACTTACCAAGTGGCGCTTTCGCAACAATAGTTTTACTGCAAATTTTATATGCAAAGCCTGTAATAAAAAATTTATTTGCCGTATCAGTTTTAAAAAGACTTTTGACAACCTTATTGTAAAACGCAGAATATTAGAGCCTAATATTAAAAAAACAGAGGAAAGTGCCAATGTTGTGCAACCAGTGTCCACGAAAATGTAACGCTATACGCACCGAGAACGATAATATCGGCGGCTATTGCGGTATGCCGCAAAAAGCCGTTGTGGCCCGTGCTGCCCTGCATTTTTGGGAAGAACCCTCTATAAGCGGTAAAAACGGCTCTGGAACGGTTTTTTTCAGCGGTTGCTCATTGCACTGCGTTTTTTGTCAAAATAGCGATATAAGCACAAATAACAAAGGAAAGCCGATAGGCGAAGAAGAACTTTCAGAAATATTTAAAAAGCTTGAAAATCAGGGCGCGCATAATATAAATTTGGTGACACCTACGCATTTTTCAGATGTTATTATTAAGGCACTTGATATTTATAAGCCATCAATTCCTATTGTTTATAACAGCAGCGGGTATGAAAGTGTTGAAAGTCTGCAAAAATTAAAAGATTATATTGATGTATATCTTTTAGATTTTAAATATTTTGACAGTGAAAAGGCGCGGCTTTATTCAAACGCACCCGATTACCCTAATGTATGTAAATCCGCTATACTTGAAGCATACCGTCAACAAGGTGAATGCGTTTTTAAAGACGGAATAATTCAAAAAGGGCTTATTATAAGGCACTTACTTATGCCGCAGGCTACCAAAGATGCTATAAGCATATTTGATTGGGTACGGGAAAATACACCAAATGCTTATTTCAGTATTATGAGTCAATATCTACCGCTTGGGCAGGCTTTAAGTATGTCTATTATAAATCGAACTGTAACTGCGCGCGAATATAATAAAGTTGTCGATTACATAGCTAACAGCGGTTTTGAAAATTGCTATATTCAAGAGCGTTCAAGCGCTGAT
>JBJFGD010000029.1:0-1512 GCA_051892355.1 Acutalibacteraceae bacterium
GGTTGTAATTTTCTTTATCTGCTGCTCAACATATTCTCTGCCAAAAGCGGATTCCGCCATTTCTAACATATGGTAGTCTTCTATAGCAGAACGAATAAGCTCTAAACGAATAGAGCCCACAGGCCCGTCAATACCAACTCTGTCTCCGTTATAAAACAGCGATCCGTCACCGAAACAATAGTATGACAGTTCGGGCACAGATGAAGTTACATCCCAAGGGCTGCCGTTATTCCAATGTGTTGTCTGCCAATAAAGAAAACCTTTTACATTGTAAAGATACTGCTGCCAAAAAAGAACTCTGTGATAAAAGCCTTCCATATCAATAAACAGATTTGCATACGGAAGCGAAGGTTCCCAACAACAATACCACCAAGTGCGATCACCCATTTGTGCGCGCTTATTCATATAATCTTTAACATTTTCATCTTTAAAAAGGCAACTTTTAGGGCACCATACAACATTATAGTTTTCAAGCAATTCCACCGCGCTTTTACCTTCACCGTCACGCGGATCCATATAATAAGGTACTACCTCTTTATGACCGGGAAATACCTTTTCAAGACGATTATAAGTCTCTTTTATGCGGTCATAATCAGCCATATTCTGCGGCTCGTCAACCACATAAAACATAGCCTTGTCAAACCATATGGGATTAGTTTTCAGTTTATTATAATATGCGGCTATCTGTTCATCTGATTTACCGAAAAACGGTACATGAAATGTAGTTACATTTGGATTGTTCATATATTCATCGGCACGGGGGTCAAGAATATCATAGGGTAAAAACCGACCGCAAATATGGTAGCGGTTAAGCAAAGTATCATAATAATTTTTATAAACTAATTCTTTATTATCGGTTTTATGCTGCAAAAAAAGCCAGTTTTCATCTATACCGAAAGTTGTGTCCATATATTTTGGGGGATTTATGGCAAAATTCCATACTTTTACCCAAAGATTATATTCACCGTAAAGCTCACCATTTTCAGTGAGTACAACTTTAAGCTCATAATTGCCGGGTTTTGTATCAAGTGTAGTAGATATATTTATAAGATATGTAACATTTTTAAGTTCTTCAAGATCAAAGCAACCGTCATCGGCAAGAACAGGGTCTGGGTAAAGCGCACCATCACAACTAACATAATGCTCACGCAAAAGTTCTACCGAAAAGTTTGCAGATGTATCGCCTACGACTTCTATTTTTAAATTCTTGCGTTCACCTTTTTTTGAAAGCACTGAAAACTGACAACCCTCTGTAGCATTACGCGCTACGCAAACCGTAAAACTTTCTACTTTACTGAACGGATAATAAGTTTTAGGCAATATCTTTTTTTCAGACGAATTAAACATTATATGTAAATTCTTTTCCACTACAACTTAACCTCACTTATTTTTTCACAACATTTTTTATTATAACACAAAAAAATAAAAATAACAATTACAGAAATAGCAGCTTTCTTATTATTATTTATTATTTTTTTATTATTAAACAGTAATTATCGGTTTTGAACACCG
>JBJFGD010000030.1:0-5997 GCA_051892355.1 Acutalibacteraceae bacterium
TCATCAGTAATAAGTAACAAACCGGTAGTGTCTTTATCAAGTCTGCCCACAGGAAACAACCCTTGACGGCGAAGATTTTCCGGCACTAAATCGATCACCGTTTTACGCGACTTATCAGTAGAGGCAGAAAGCACCCCTTCAGGCTTGTTCATAAGTATATATACAAATTCTTTATACCCTACAGTAGCACCTTCATAAACAATAGTGTCGGAATCGACATCAATATTAAATCCGGTGTCGCGTATAACCGTGCCATTAACCATTGCATGTCCGCGTTGTATTCCTGCCCGTACAACGCTTCGGGAAAGTATTAATTGATTTGAAATAAATTTGTCAAGTCTTTGTTTTTTCACTTTTTCACTCACTTTTTACAGGTAACATAAAACCGCCTAAAGATGGTGAAGATACATCGCCGCCTATTACCCTGTCATTATATACAATCATATTAAACACACATTCGCCACCGTAACTTTCGGGAGGCAAAATACTGTATGTATAAATCGCAACCTCACAACCTTTATATGCCGATAAATCATATCCTGCTATGCGTTGTAAAGAATTATAATCTTTATAAACATCTGAAAAACTTTCGGGTATAGTAACCGTCTTTACAGATGGCTCATTTGACAGCAACTCATATCCTAAATTTTCAATAAAGGTTATGCGATCACTATTTGTTTGCGCATCAACATCAGTATTGCTTGCGGCAAACACCTCACAACATATTAAAATAATCGCTATAGTTGCCGCGAGCAAGGCAACGATACCCTTACGGGTAAAAATTATATATGTGCCCATAAAATCACCCGATAAATTTTATGAGGTGATTTACATATTTATGCTAAAAGGCATACCGCGTGTGCCGCAATACCGCTGCTGTCGCCCGTAAATCCGAGACCTTCTTCAGTGGTGGCTTTTACATTAACACAAGATATATCTATATTGCAATCTTCTGCAATGTTTTTTCGCATAGCATCTATATAATTTTTAAGTTTAGGTTGTTGGGCAATTACTGTGCAATCAATATTTTCTATTTCATATCCGCTTTCTTTTATAAGTTTCACAGTATTTTTTAGAAGTATGCGTGAATTTATTCCGCTATAAGCAGGATCGTTATCCGGAAAATGTTTTCCTATGTCGCCAAGCGCTGCTGCACCAAACATTGCATCACATATAGCATGAAGCAATACATCAGCATCAGAATGGCCAAGCAAACCTAATTCAAACGGTATTTCAACGCCGCCTAAAATCAATTTTCTATTATTACAAAGGCGGTGAACATCATAACCGTGACCTATTCGCATGTACGGCCGTCTCCTTTCAATAATGCTTCTGCAATAATTAAATCATCAGGTGTAGTAATTTTTATATTTTTACTGCTGCCAATTATTGCTTTAACAGTAAAGCCTGCGGCTTCCATAACAGAAGCATCATCGGTAAAACTTTCAACATTAGATATACTTTCACAAGCTTTTTTATATTTTTTCACATCGACACCCTGCGGGGTTTGAGCGCTGTAAAGCAGACTTCGGTCAACAGTAGACATAACCATACCACTTTCATCTACCGTTTTAACAGTATCGTTTATCTTTCTTACACAAAGTGCAGAATCATAATGGTATAACGCCCTTACAACCGCAGTTATTGTATTGCTGTCAATTAAAGGTCGGGCGCCGTCATGAATAAGCACCTTGCCGTCAATACTATCAAGCTTATCAATTCCGTTAATAACCGACTCATGACGGGTTTTACCACCAACCGTTATATCAGTTACTTTGCTTATCATATATTTATCGCAAATAAGCTGCATATCAAGCACCTGGTCTTTTGCCGTAACTATTATTATTTTAGATATTTCAGCGCAAGTTTCAAACGCCATTAGAGTTCTTGCTATTACGGGAATACCAAGTAACGGCACAAACTGTTTATTTATGCCGCCCATTCTTGTAGAATTACCCGCTGCAACAATGATAACCGGAATACCGCCGTCGCTGCTGTCACAAACATTATACTGCAATTTTAATTCTGTTGCGTTCATATTTTTTGTTCCTTGTAAAAAAGCCGCACTATTCCGAACAACACGGAACCGGTGCGGCAAAATTTAAGATTTTATAAAATTATTCTTCACAGCCGCAATCGCAGTCATCATCACCGCAATCGCAGTCGCAGTCAAAGTCGAACTCAAGATGTGTACCGCAATTCGGGCAGTCGATACCCTCATCTTCAAGCATATCTTCATCAAGATAGATTATATCATTGCATTGTGGGCACTCAACCTCATAAAGCCCATCATCACAGCAATCGCAATCATCATCGCAGCAATCGCAGTCATCATCACATTCGTATATTACATCTTCTAAAGCAGCCAAATCCTCATCGACAGCATCAATCTGTTCGCTCATATCATCGCAAGCATCTTCGATATCGCAAATTTCTTCTGTTATATCACCCAAAAGGTCAATAATTGCAGAAAGAATTTTGCCCTCTTTGCTTTCAGTGTCAAGAGAAATGCCCTCAGCAAGTCCCTTTATATAAGCAATCTTCTCACAAATATCCATTGAATTTTCCTCCTATAAAAATTATGCGCGTTCCATATACTCGCCGGTTCTGGTGTCAATACGAACAACTTCACCCTCGTTAATAAAGAGAGGTACGCGTATTTCACAACCTGTTTCAAGTGTTGCCGGCTTTGTAGCGTTTGTTGCAGTATTGCCTGCAAAACCGGGCTCTGTTTTTGTAACGGTAAGTTCAACAAAGGTTGGGGGCTCTACGCCAAACACCTTGCCTTTATATGAAAGAACTTTGCATACCATATTTTCTTTAACAAACTTAAAGTTATCAGAAAGCTCTGAAGCATTGATAGGCTCAAGTTCATAGGTTTCTTGATTCATAAAGTAGTAAAGGTCGCCGTCTTGATAAGAATATTCCATATCCTTGCGCTCAATATAAGCGGTTGGGAACTTTGCAGTTGGGTTATATGATTTTTCAACAACTGAACCTGTAATAACATTCTTTGTCTTTGTTCTTACAAAAGCGGCACCCTTGCCCGGTTTAACATGTTGAAATTCAATAACCTGTAAAACCTGACCGTCCTCTTCAAAAGTAACGCCATTTCTAAAATCACCGGCACTAATCATTATTATTTCCTCCAAAAAACAATTTACTTCTTGCTATAGCGAAATTTACACGCTATTACACAATATATTGTAATATTATTTGTAAAATTTGTCAAGCATATATCGGTTATATTTTAAAGCATTTTTGAACATCTTTATAGCTTCCAAGCACTAAAATAGGATCTTCTGCCGTAAAAACACTATCAGGGCCTATTGTTGCTGAAAGCTTTCCGTTAATAAACATACCCATTATGTTGATATTGTATTTCTTGCGTACATCAATTTCAGAAACGGTTTTGCCAATCCAACTTTTAGGAACATGCAATTCAAACAGTGATATGTTTTCATCAATTTGAACATAATCAAGCATATGATTTGCAGTATAGCGCACAGCTGTCCACTTGCCCATTTGTTTTTCGGGGAATACAACCCTATCGGCACCGTTACGCAATAAAAATTTTGCGTGGAAATCGCTTGATGCACGAGACACAACTAACTTTGCACCCATATCTTTAAGCAAAGCGGTGGTTTCAAGCGAGCTTTGAAAATCTTTTTTTATAGTAACTATGCACACATCAAAGTTATCAACACCTAAAGATTTAAGAAATTCTTTATTGGTGCTGTCACCGATTTGACCGTTTGTAACATAATCAAGCACATCATTTACATAGGCTTCGTTTTTATCGACAGCCATAACCTGATGACCTAATTTATACAGTTCTTCAGCTACTGTTTTACCAAACAAGCCTAAACCTATCAATAACACATTTTTCATACAGCAGACCTCACTAACCTACATTTATATTTTCAAGCGGATATTTAACAAGATTTTTTTGCGAGTTATTATAAGTTGCAAAAACTATGGTAAGTCCGCCTACCCTGCCCATATACATAAGAAGAATCAAAATAAATTTTGAAACTATACTGAGTGTCGGTGTAATACCGGTAGTAAGACCTACCGTACCTATAGCTGAAGCCGTTTCATAAAAACAATTTATAATAGGCAAATGTTCTACACGGCTAATAATCATTGCACCCAAAATAAACAAAGTTAAATACATTAAAAGAATAGTAGCGGCAGTTTTTACAACATCATTGCTTATTCTTCGACTGAAAATATGCGCATTGTCGCGTTTTCCGAATACCGATGCGCTGGCTGCGAACAAAACCGACACCGTAGTTATCTTCATACCGCCTGCAGTAGAACCCGGTGCGCCGCCTATTAACATAAGAATTGTTACAATAGTATTGCCTGTTTCAGAAATTTCTGATGCATCAATCGTATTAAAACCTGCTGTTCTCGGCGTAACCGATTGAAACAAAGATGCTAATATGCGTTTTTTTATACTATAGTCAGAAAATTCAAAAAAGAAGAAATAAATTGCGGGCACAAGTATAAATGCCGATGTAAGAAAAAGTATTACCTTGCTTTGCATGCGGTAACGCCTTATATGAAATTTATTGGTTTTTATATCATCCCAAGTAAGAAAACCTATACCGCCGATCACTATCAAAAGCATAATGGTGATATTTACTATAGGATTATCGACATATTGTGTAAGTGATGAAAATTGCACATTTTCGCCCATCAAATCAAAGCCTGCATTACAGAATGCCGATACACTGTGAAAAAGTGATAGCCATAAACCTTTTAAAAATCCGTTTTCGGAATTACAAAAAACAAACGCAAGAACTATCGCACCTAACAGTTCTATTACAGCACTTGTAATTATAATAAATCTCGAAAGGCGTATTATTCCGCCAACCTTATTAGCAGAAATTGATTCCTGCATAGCGCTGCGCTGCGTAAGATTAATTTTTTTACCTGACAGCATTGTTACAACTATTGCCATTGTTACAATTCCCATGCCGCCGATCTGTATCATAAACAAAATTATAAGCTGACCGAACAGCGACCAATGAGTTGCCGTATCATAAACCACAAGCCCCGTCACACAGGTGCTTGATGTTGCTGTAAACAAGCAATCAAAAAAAGGAGTTATTACCCTTTCTTTAGAAGAGATAGGCAACATAAGCAACAGCGTGCCTATAAGTATTACCAACGCAAAACCGAATATTATTGTTCTTGATGATGAAAAAAACCTGTTCTTTAACATTTTAGAAAATATCACCTTTTGTTGTTTTGTTATTTATCCAGGTAAAAAAAGCAAAAAATTTTATCACCGATTTTTCAGCATATAGCAACAAATTATGTTGATTTTCTCTCTTTTTAATCAATGATTTTATATTATACTATATACTGATTGATTTTTCCACTATTTTTTTACATTGACTTTATTTTTATATCGTTTTATAATTATATAGGTGATAATTGTATGAAAAAAAGCAAGAAGATAATCTTGATTATAATCAGCTCTATTTTAGCTTTAATATTGTTGCTTGTTTCCGCTTTTTTTATTTTGAGTTATATAGGTAAACACCAATTTCATAAAGAAGATACCAACATTTCAAACGATGATATAATTATTGAAGATGAAGAAACTATAACCTATAACGGCAAAAAATATGCACTTAATGAAAATGTAATAAGTATTCTGGTATTAGGCATTGACCGCGATAACATAAACCAAAATTTAGGCAGCGGAAATAACGGACAGGCAGATGTAGTTTTTTTAGCCACCATTGACACAAAAACAAAAAAAACATATATTATACCTATATCACGCGAAACTATGATAGATGTAAATCTTTACACTGCCGATGGCAAATTTGCAGGAATTCAAAAAGAGCAATTATGCCTTGCGTACTCATACGGCAATACTCCCGAAGATTGCAGTAAAAATATAATGACTTCGGTGAAGAGGTTGCTTTACGGTATAAATATAAGTTCGTATGTAACCATAGAAATGGACGGTGTAAG
>JBJFGD010000031.1:0-5938 GCA_051892355.1 Acutalibacteraceae bacterium
GACCCTGTGCCGCTTTTGTCACCGCTTAACATAATAAGCGAGGTTGCAACGCCTGTTTCAATGGCTTTTCGTCATTACGGCAATGTGCTGTCGGGCGCGGTAATTTCAGTTTTGGTTGCAACAGGTCTTCAAGGGCTTAGCCATTTGTTGCTTGGTTGGTTGCCCGGATTGTTGGGCGATATACCGTTTTTGCAGATAGGTATACCTGCGGTATTATCAATATATTTTGATGTGTTCAGCGGTTGCTTACAGGCATTTATATTTGCTATGCTTACTATGCTTTATGTGGCAAGCGGTTTTCCCGAAGAAGATTATTTTGCCCGCAAGGCGCGAAAATTACAAAAGTCAAAAAATTAAAATTTATATAAACGGAGGAAATAAATCATGGAACTCGCAATAGGTATTATTTTAGGTTGCTGTGCTTTAGGCGCAGGTGCCGCAATGATCGCAGGTATAGGCCCTGGTATCGGTGAAGGTAACGCCGTAGCAAGCGCTTGTGAAGCTATTGGCCGTCAGCCCGAATGTAAGGGTTCGGTTACAACCACAATGCTTATGGGTTGTGCTATAGCAGAAACAACAGGTCTTTATGCACTTGTTATTGCAATTCTTCTTATATTTGTTGCACCAAAAATGCTTGTAAATATTTTACTTAATGCAGTAAAATAATTCGGGGGAACAGTAAATGCAATCTTTGGATATTATATCCGTAAATTTATGGCAGATACTTATATCCCTTGCAAACCTTACTATTTTATTTATTATACTCAAAAAGTTTTTGTACGGTCCTGTTGAAAAAATGTTAAAAAAACGCCGTGAAGAAATTGATTCCGAGTATAATGATGCCGAAACAGCAAAGCAAATCGCCCAAGCTAAAGATGCCGAGCTTACAAGTCGTCTTGAAAATGCCAAGGCTGAAGCTGAAGGTATAGTAAAAGAAGCTGCTGATATGGCAAAAGCACGCGGCGACAAAATTGTTGAGGATGCAAAGGTGCAGGCGCAGGGAATTATCCGTCAGGCAGAATCAAATGCCGAGCTTGAGAAAAAGCGCGCCGAAGCTGCTATAAAGACACAAATAATAGATGTTTCTACAGCGCTTACCGAAAAAATGTTAGAGCGTGAAATTAATGCCGACGACCACAAAGCGCTGATAGATGATTTTATTGAAAAAATAGGTGAAAATGATGACAGCGACAGGTAACAACTATGCCGAAGCGCTGTTTATGTTGGCGCGCGAAGAAAATTCTATTGATGAATTTTATAAAAGTTTAAAAACTGCTGAATCTACTTTTAAAGAAAATACAGAGTATTTGCAGTTTTTATCAACGCCCAGCATACCTAAAAGTGAGCGCACTGCCGCGTTGGCAGAAGCTTTTGACGGCAAAATAAACCAACATGTTTTGTCGTTTTTACAACTTCTTTGCGAACACGGCAAGGCAGAACAGTTTTTTGATTGTGTCGCAGAATATGAGCGTTTGCGTGACTGGGCATCGGGCGCTGTTGTTGCAACGGTTAAAACCGTAGTAGAATTAAGTGATGAGCAAAAGCAGAGCCTTGTTAAAAGCCTTGAAAAACGCACCGGAAAAAGCGTTACGCTTGACTGCGTTACAGACAGTACGCTGCTTGGCGGTATTCAGGTCGAAATTGACGGCGAAATACTTGACGGCAGTATTAAAAACAACTTAAAACGCGCAAGGGAAGTGATCAGCGAATGAGCGAAAAACAGCAAGAAATAAGTTATATTATAAAAGAGCAGATAAAAAATTATCGCTCACAAATCGAAATGAAAGAAACCGGCAGAGTAATACTTGTCGGTGACGGTATCGCGCGCGTTTATGGCCTTACAAACTGTATGGCAAACGAGCTTTTAGAGTTTGAAGACGGCTCTGCAGGTCTTGCTCAAAACCTTGAGGAAGACACCGTATCGGTTGCCGTTCTTTCTGATGACAACAATATTCGCGAGGGTACGGTAGTTCGCCGCACAGGCAAGGTTTTGTCGGTGCCGGTGGGCGAAAATATGCTTGGCCGCGTTGTCAACGCGTTGGGCGAGCCTATTGACGGTAAAGGACCTATTGAAAGTGATAAGTACTATCCTATCGAAGCGGAAGCACCGGGTATTATAGAGCGTAAAAGCGTTTCTGTACCGTTGCAGACAGGTATTAAAGCTATCGACAGTATGATACCTATCGGTCGCGGTCAGCGTGAACTTATTATCGGTGACCGTCAAACAGGTAAAACCGAAATCGCGATTGATACAATTATAAATCAAAAGAATACCGATGTTATTTGTATTTATGTAGCCATCGGTCAAAAAAATACATCGGTAGTAAGCCTTGTTAACACGCTTACAAAAGAAGGCGCTATGGACTATACAATAGTGGTTTCAGCCTCTGCTTCAGAAAGTGCGCCGCTTCAGTATATAGCACCGTATTCCGGTTGCGCTATGGCTGAATATTTCAGAGCGCAGGGCAAGGATGTGCTTATAGTTTATGATGATTTAAGCAAACATGCGGTTGCTTACCGTGCATTGTCTTTGCTTATTCGCCGTCCACCCGGCCGTGAAGCATACCCCGGTGATGTATTCTATCTGCATTCCCGTTTGCTTGAACGCGCCGCGTGCGTGGCACCCGAATACGGCGGCGGTTCTATTACCGCACTGCCTATTATCGAAACACAGGCAGGCGATGTATCTGCATATATACCCACCAATGTTATATCTATTACCGACGGTCAGATATTTCTTGAAACCGAACTTTTTCACGCAGGTGTTATGCCGGCTATTAACCCCGGTATTTCGGTAAGCCGTGTTGGCGGCTCGGCGCAGAAAAAGAGTATGAAAAAGGTTTCAGGTGAACTTAAACTTTTGTATTCACAGTATCGTGAGCTTCAGGCATTTGCACAGTTTGGCAGTGACCTTGATGCCGACACAAAAGCGCGTTTGGCACTTGGTGAACGCATTGTTGAGGTGTTAAAGCAAAAACGCAACAGCCCTGTAAGTGTGGGTTGTCAGGTTGCAATAATATATGCTGTAACTAACGGTTGGCTTGACAGTGTGCCTGTAGCTGATGTTCACAAATTTGAAGAACGGTTGTTTGAAAAACTTCAAAACCAAAAACCGCAGTTGCTTGCCCGTTTTGAAGAGGGCTTCTTTGAAGATGAAGATGTGGCATCTTTAGAAGAAACACTCAAAGAGATGACGAGGTGAGTCTAAATGGCTGCTAATACCAAAACACTAAAGGTGCGCATAAAAAGTGTTGACTCTACTTTGCACCTTACAAAAGCAATGGGCCTTGTGGCATCTTCAAAAATGCGAAAGGCAAATATTGCTATGAATGCAGGGCGTCAGTATGCGTCGGCCGTGCAGAGCGTGGTTAGTTTGCTGACAAGTGTTCCCGAATGTGCCAAAAGCCCGTTTATGCGTGAATACACCGGCGGCAAAACCCGACTTATTGTAATTGCCGGCGACCGTGGGCTTGCCGGCGGATACAATGCAAATGTATTTCGCACTGTGCGTGATTTTGATGATGCAGAAATTATACCAATAGGAAAACGCGCTTGCGAAAGATACGGCAAGAACATAATATCATCTGAAAAATTTTATGCCGCAGATGCTTTTAAGATGGCAAAAGAACTTTGCGCACAATTTGAGCGCGGAGAATTTGACCGACTTGGAATTGTTACTACAAACTATATTTCAATGATGACTCAAACACCTGAAGTCAAATGGGTATTACCGTTTGTAAAATCTGAAAACGCAAAAAGTACAGCGGCTGTTTTTGAGCCTGATGAACGCACTATATTCGATATTGCTGTTCCTGAATATGTTTCGGGTGTAATTGTTGCATGTGTGCGCGAAAGCTTTGCAAGCGAAGTTGCCGCCCGCCGTATGGCTATGGACTCGGCAGGCAAAAACGCACAGCAGATGATTGATGAACTGCAGCTTGAATATAACCGTGCCCGTCAAGGCGCTATCACACAAGAAATTACTGAAATCATAGCCGGTGCAGGCAACTAATGCACAATTAATATTGGGAGTTGAATTTAATGTCTAACAAAACTACCGGTACAGTTTCTCAAGTTATGGGGCCTGTTGTTGATGTCCGTTTTGAAGAAGGAACATTGCCGGCTATTTATAATGCACTTACAATGCCCATAGGCAATCGTACACTTACTGTTGAGGTGGCTCAACACATAGGCGACAATGTTGCCCGCTGCATAGCTATGGCTTCTACCGACGGCTTGCAGCGCGGTACCGCCGTTACCGACACAGGCAAGGCAATCAGCGTGCCCGTAGGCCGCGAAACCTTGGGTAGAATATTTAATGTTTTAGGTGAGCCTGTTGATAATATAGAGGCACCAAAAACCGAAGAACGGTGGAACATTCACCGCCCCGCACCCGAATATGACGAGCTGTCAACAAGCACCGAAATACTTGAAACAGGTATTAAGGTAATCGACCTTATATGCCCCTATTCAAAGGGCGGTAAGATTGGTTTGTTCGGCGGTGCAGGCGTTGGTAAAACCGTTCTTATTATGGAGCTTATAAACAATATAGCCAAAGAGCACGGCGGTTTGTCGGTATTTACAGGTGTTGGCGAGCGTACACGCGAAGGCAATGACCTTTATAATGAAATGAAAGAATCAGGCGTTCTTTCTAAAACCGCGCTTGTTTACGGTCAGATGAATGAGCCGCCGGGTGCGCGTATGCGTGTAGGACTTTCAGGTCTTACTATGGCTGAATATTTCCGTGACCAAGAAAATCAAGATGTGCTTTTGTTTATAGATAACATATTCCGTTTTACACAAGCGGGCAGTGAGGTTAGTGCGCTGCTTGGCCGTATGCCGTCAGCCGTTGGTTATCAACCTACCTTGGCTAATGAAATGGGCGCTTTGCAAGAACGTATTACCTCTACAAAAAAGGGTTCTATCACATCTATTCAGGCGGTTTATGTGCCTGCCGATGACCTTACCGACCCTGCCCCCGCTACCACATTTGCACACCTTGATGCTACTACTGTTTTATCACGAAATATTGCATCACAGGGTATATACCCTGCGGTTGATCCGCTTGAATCAACCAGCCGTATTCTGTCTGCAGAAGTGCTTGGTGAAGAGCACTATAATGTTGCCCGTGAAGTTCAGCGCATTTTGCAGAGATATAATGAACTTATGGACATTATCGCCATTATGGGTATGGATGAACTTTCTGATGAAGATAAATTGCTTGTAGGCCGTGCGCGTAAAATTCAACGATTCTTGTCACAGCCGTTCCATGTGTCTGAAAAGTTTATCGGTATCGAGGGTACTTATGTGCCTGTAAACGAAACTATTCGCGGCTTTAAAGAAATTATCGAGGGCAAGCATGATGATTTGCCCGAAAGCGCTTTCTTATTTGTCGGTACTATTGATGAAGCCGTAGAAAAGGCGAAGAAGGTAGGCAAATAATGAATACCTATCGACTCGTTATTTCTACCCCTGACGGAAATGTATTTGACGATCAGGCACAAGTGCTTATTGTTCGCGGCACAGAGGGCGAGCTTGCAATACTTGCAGGTCATATACCGTTTATTACTGCGGTAAAGGAATGTAAATGCAAAATAGTTATGCCCGATGACAGTGAAAAAACAGCCCAAATCGGCGGCGGAATACTCACGGTTCAAAGTGAGAAAACTACACTGCTTTGCAGTAATTTTAAATTTATTTAAGTATAAAAAAGCGGAGTCAAAAATTCGGCAACGCCTAATAAGTAAGTTTTTAATCAGTTAAAAGGGTGCAACACTTAAAAGAGTGCTGCACCTTTTTTCTCTTTGAAAGCTGTACTGACAGTTTCCATGCTTGTTACGGTATGCGACCATTTTGCTATCTTTTTCATTCTTAAGGTTTTGCTTTTTGCAATAAAGCCACGACTTCATTTGCTTTTAACACTTTGCCCATAGCAACA
>JBJFGD010000032.1:0-5893 GCA_051892355.1 Acutalibacteraceae bacterium
CACAAGGTATTATAACCACGCTCTACCATATAACCAAGCGACGGAAAATCGGGTCGGGCAATCATTTTAAGCGCCAAATCTGAATATCCGAAATCGGACAACACATGAAATATAACCTTTGCTCCCAAAACTCCGAGGTCTATATGGTCATCGACTTCCTTTATAAAATCAAGCAACCGCGAGAAAGCGGCAGCCCTTTCGCCCTTTTCAAATATATTATAATATATCGCCATTGCCTGACTTGTCTGACATTCGCCGCTTACGGTCATAGTGTCAAAATCTATGAGCTTTGCCCTGAATGCCTTGCGGTATTGCGCCGCTACAGCCCGTGCAAAATCTGCCTGCGCGTTCATATTTACAGCATCAAAAAGCAGAGACATTTTATCGGCAATATCGACCGCCATAATTGTGTCGGTGACAATAAGCGGCGCTTTAGGTTTGGCGTAGCGCTCGCCTACGGGGCACCAGTCGCCGAGACCGATATGAAGCAGACCGTCAGGGTCGTTACGGGTTGTAAGATAATGTAAATATTTTACAAATGACGGCGCGCATTCGGTTATAGGTTGCTTGTCACCGCGATATTTGTAGATATAATACGGCAAATAGGCAAGCACGCTGTCCCAAGCGGGGCCGTTGCCCCAATCAAAGCCCCAACCGCCTGTAGGCACAATGCCGGGCAGAGCACCGTCAGAGTTTTGCGCTTTGCATATATTGCGCAACCATTCCTTGTAGCTTGATGTTGCGTCAAACTTTAAAAGCATCTGTTCTGCCGAAAGGGCTGCGTCGGCTGTCCAACCGTTTTTTTCGCGTTGAGGGCAATCGGTCGGAAAATAGTAAAAGTTTGCAAGATCAGACCTAATTGTAGCTTCATACAAAGCGGCAACCGTTTTATTGGTAGTGCTAAATCCGCCGCAAGGCTTTAGGTCAGAATTCATAACAAGATATGTAAGCAATTGAGAAGTAGCCTGTTCTTCGGTAATGCCGGTTACCATTACATACTGAAAACCGTGATATGTAAATGACGGTGTATATATTTCACACTCATCACCGCGGCATATATATATATCTTTGTGAACATTGTTTTTGTCAAATTGCCAATGTACACCTTTTTCGTTATTAGGAAACCATATGTTTTTTATATCTAATTTACCGTCGATAAGCAGTTCACCGTGCTGCATTTCTATGCGTTGACCTTTTTTGCCTTTAACAGTAAGTCGGCAAACACCTGCGCAGTTATAACCAAAGTCATACAGATAACCGTTTTCAAGTTTTTTAATGCTTATGGGTTTTAGCTCTTTTGTCACAACAATTGGTTCTGCTTCGCAAGTACGAACCTCACCGCGCGGTGTGGGCGCTGTCAGCGCATTGCCCCAGTTGCTGTCGTCAAAGCCGGGCTTGTTCCAACCGTCAAGCTGTAATCTGGCATCATAATGCTCGCCGTAGCGATAATCGTCAAAGGTAATCGGTGATTCGGCTGTTTTAAAGCTTTCGTCGCTCTCTATTACCAAATCGCCGCAAACTAACTGCAATGCAAAGTGCGGAGCCGAACGGTATTTTGCCTTGTCGAATTCCCAAACCCAGCCGCCAGGATTATTAACGAAACCGTTTCCAAGTAATACACCTATAACATTTTCGCCGCGATTTAAATTTACAGTATAGCAATCATAATAAACAAAGTCATCAGGGTTGCTGATATATGGTGCGAGCGCGCCTTTGGTAATATCTTTACCGTTTATAAAAAGTTTATAAAAGCCGCAGACGGCAATTTTTATTTGCGCATCTGCGGCAGAGTTTACGGTAAAAACTTTTCTGAAATACGGTGCCGCCACAAATTTTTCAAATGTATTAAAATTATTTGTGGCCTTTATAAAACATTTCGGAAAGTTCATATAAATACCTCAATATATTAAATTATTTCAAAACTATGTATGCGGTAAAACGAACCGCCCTTTTCTAACTTTTCAATGCCCTCTTTTTCGATGAGTTGTTTGGTGGTATTAATGTTATCGGTAATTCCGCACCAAGGCTCAATGCAAATAAAGCCGGCACCGGGAACAGTCCACAAAAGCATATAATCAAAACCGTCAAAATCTACCTTAATGTTTTGACCGGTGATTTTGTTATGCAGGCAAACTGATTTTGAATTTAAATGTTTAAAAATAAGGCAGTCATTTTCAAAAAGCGAGTTATCAAGCTGTAGGGTGTCGGTGTTTTTGCCATAGCTTTTTGTGATGTCGGAAAGCAACGGACCTTCAAGCTGATAAGCATCTAAATTTTCGCGCTTTTCAAAAACAATTTCATAGTTTTCGATGCCCTCGGGGCAAAAATAGGCTTCATGAGCACCTACCGAAAAATACATATCGCCGTCGGTAAGATTTTTAATGTTGTATTCAACATTAACCTTTTTGCCTTCTAAAGTATAGGTAATTCTAAATTCATACTCAAATGGGTAATTGGGATTGGGCGCATTTTTAGAGCTTAACAAAAATGTAGCAGTGTTACCGTTTGCGCTTTCAACCTCGAACTCGGCACGGCGGGCAAAGCCGTGTTTTGGCATAGTGTAGGTTTTGCCGCCGTAAATAAACTCATCATCTTTAAGCCCGCTGCAAATAGGAAACAGCACCGGTGAAGAGCCTGTCCAAAAAGCAGGATCGCCGTTCCAAATATATTCGCGGTTATCAGATTTAAGACTTTTAAGTTCTGCGCCTATTTCGCTGAAAGCAGCTGTTAAAAATTCGTTTGAAATAGTAACCATAGCAATATTTCCTCTATAATTAATCTTTAATCGAATTTATGATTTCACGCATTTTTGTTTCTTTGGCTTCCATGTCTGCAACCAGCTTAAACTGTGTACGGCAACGGTCAAGATTGTGATTTTCTCTATGTATCTTGAAGTAAACATCGCCGTTAAGATAGTCGGTAAGAAAACGCACTCCGCATTCAAGTGTCATAAGGTAAGCGCCTGTTACAAGGCTGTCCTTTTCGGCGGGGGTTAAAAATTTGTTTGCTGCGGTAAGATAACCCTTTGCAAACACTTCAAAAAGGTGTAAATCCACTTCTACTTTTGAAAGGTCGGTTTCATCTTCTGCGCCTGTTGAGGCACCAAAGCGTATGCAGTCACCAAAGTCATAAGCCACAGCGCCTGGCATAACGGTGTCAAGGTCAATAACACATTTTGCTTCGCCGTTGGCATCGTCAATAAGTATGTTATTGAGTTTTGTGTCATTATGTGTTACGCGCCAAGGCAATTCGCCGCTTGCAAGTTTAGAAGTTATTGCATCTGCCTTGCACTCGTGCTTAAGTACAAAATTAATTTCATCTTGAACAGAGGCAGCTCTTTTAAATTTATCTTCGGCAAGCGCTTTTTTAAAATCTGCAAAACGGCTTGGAGTATTATGAAAATTAACAATGGTTTCGTGCAGCTTTTCTGCAGGGTAATCTGAAAGCAACTGCTGAAATTCGCCGAAAGCAATACCGCAGGTGTAAAAGTCTTTTTCATCCTCAATCTTTTGATATGCGGTAGCATTGTCTATAAACTTATATACACGCCAATATTTGTCAAACTCATCATGAAGATAGTTTTTTCCGTCAAGGGTAGGAATAACGGTAAGAGTGCCGTCTTCTTTAACCTTATCACGCAAAAATTCAGTAACGCCTACAATATTTTCCATAAGCTCATCGGGTTTTTTAAACGCAGTTGTGCTTATCTGTTGCAAAAGATTTTTTGTCTCTTTGCCGTCGGCTGATTTATGTACGGTGAGCCATGTCGAATTGATATGGCCCTCACCGTATGGTTCAATATAAGTGATTTCATCGGTATTAAACTGTTTTGCCGCAAGAGTTGCAATTTCTCTGTCAGTCATCATATTCACCTCAAAGAATAATCTTTAGTTTTCGCTGTAAATTACTGTTACATCGGGGTGGAGCTGTAATATAGAAGCGGGAACTTGCGGTGTAATAGGTCCAAAGAAAGATTTTTCTATGATATCTTTTTTAGCTGCTCCGTTTGCAACCAGCAAAACTTTTTTAGCGTTCATAATAGCGCCCATACCCATTGTGATTGCCTTTCTTGGCACATCTTCTTTCTTTTCAAAGAAACGGGCATTTGCTTCGATGGTAGACTCGTGAAGGTCAACAACATGTGTTTCTTTTACAAATACATCTGCGGGCTCGTTAAAGCCGATATGACCGTCAAGACCTATGCCTAAAAGCTGAAGATCAATTCCGCCCAAATCTTCAATGTGCTTATCATACGCAGCGCCTTCAGCGGCGAGATCGTCTGAAATACCGCTGGGTACAGCTGTGCGAGCTTTGTCAATGTTTACATGGTCAAAAAGATTGGTGTTCATAAAGTAACGGTAGCTTTGATCATGTGTGCCGTCAAGGCCAACATATTCGTCAAGGTTTACAGATGTAACGGTAGAAAAATCAAGTTCGCCTGCGTTGCACTTTTTAATAAGCTCTTTATAGGTGCCAACAGGTGAAGAACCGGTTGCAAGACCTAATACGCAGTTTGGCTTCATAATGATTTGAGATGCGATGATGTTTGCCGCTGTAACACTTAACTTTTCATAACTATCTACTTTGATAAATTTCATAATTGATTCCTCCTGAAAAATTGAGTTAATAAAATCATTTGAGTTTGCAGTTAGTAATACTCAATATAACATTACTATTATAATTGTATCCATAATAAAAGTCAAATATAAATACTTTTTTAATATTAAAAACGCATAAAAAACAAGCCCTGTAATATAAACAGGGCTTGTATGAAACAATAGACAAATTATCGTTTTGATAATTTCCGACCTTGAAAATACTGTGTTTTCAAGGCTTTTGTGTGTTGTGTGTTAGTTACACATAAGCCTTTGTATAACTTTCATTGTGATTTCACTTTGTTCATTCATCTTTGTCAACAACCTTTTTCCTGTCCCTGATAATACACACCATGCAGACCAATATGCAAGCAAGCAGGACTGTCTGAATCACTTCCAACGCATCTACACCTGAACCTGATTGTATGACAGTCTGTGATGCTTCTGAATCCCCTGTCAGGCTTTCAGATTTGACCGCCTGACTGCTTTCAGGCTGTTCCACTTGAACATTGATTGTGACTGTCCCTGAACAATCAGGAAGGGTCAAAGACTGTCCATTGACATTCACAGTGATTGTTCTATCCAATTCCTGTTGTGGCTGTTCTGCATCCACTGTGACTGTCACAGGTACATTCTGAACTGTGGAAGAATTATCTGTGTTGCCATTGGTATCTGTTGACACAGTGACATCTGATTCAGATGCAGATGGTTGTGGTGCTTTTTCAGTAGATGATGAAGGGTCAGGATTGACCACTGTTTCAGATGGTGCATTTGTCCCTTCATCAGTGCTGTTTGGTGCTTGCTGTGTCCCTGAATCATCTGATTCTTCTGTCTTTGGTGGTGTCACCACTGTTTCTATATCCTGTGAAGGTTCATCTTCCTTCTGTCCACTTTCTTCTGTTGCAGGTGGTTCTGTTGGTTCAGAAGGGTCTGATGGGTCTTTGCTGTCTGTTGATTCAGATGGGTCAGAAGATTCAACAGTCCCTGTGTTGATGAAGGTGCATCCTTCCATAAACACATCAACATTTTCTGCATTGTTCACAAGAAATTGGTCAGCATCCACACCCTGACAATCAAAAATCAGATTCACAAAGAATATGTTCCAATATTCACCGCTGTCATTCTTGATTTCAATACATCCATTCCCTGACCTTTTCAGGGTGATTGTCTTGGATGAATCCCCCAAGTAGATTCCCCATTCAATAGGAATCACACCTGCAATGATTATGGTGTCACCATTTTTTGCAGAATCAACCGCCATATACAAATCATCATAATTTGTCACATTAGGAAGGACA
>JBJFGD010000033.1:0-5858 GCA_051892355.1 Acutalibacteraceae bacterium
TTCGGTTAAAAGCACGATAGTGCCCATCAGCGCCCGACTTATAGCAAATAAATCAAGCTTTAAATTTAAGGGCGATGCAATCGAAAGAATAGTTGACTCTATGAAGAAACAGGTGCAAAAAGATGATTAAAATTTATAACTACGGCGAGGTTTCAAACACAGAAATTTTTGCACGCGATAACATAGCCTCAAATGTTGAAGCAATTGTGAGCGATATTATATCTAATGTAATAAATCGCGGTGATGAGGCTATTTTTGAATATGCTCTAAAATTTGACAAGGCAAACCTTACCACTCTTGAAGTTACTGCCGCTGAAATTGACGAGGCTTTTTCTGTTGTAGATGCTGAATTTGTAGAAATAATCAAGCAAGCGGCAGAAAATATACGCGCTTTTCACTCAAAACAGGTTAAAAACAGCTTTATTATAAATGATAAAGACGGCGTTGTAACCGGTCAAAAAGTAATGCCTATTGAAAAGGTAGGTCTTTATGTTCCGGGTGGTACGGCGGCATACCCGTCAACCGTTTTGATGGATAGTATTCCTGCAAAAATTGCCGGCTGTAAAGAGATTGTTATGGTAACGCCGCCTAACGCAGACGGTAAGGTAAATCCCGTTATTTTGGCAGCTGCAAAAATTGCGGGTGTTGACCGTATATTTAAAGTTGGCGGTGCGCAGGCTATTGCCGCTTTGGCTTACGGCACCAAATCTGTACCTAAAGTTGACAAAATTGTGGGTCCGGGCAACGCTTTTGTTGCAGAGGCTAAAAAGCAGGTGTTTGGTAAAGTTTCTATTGATATGATTGCAGGGCCTAGCGAAATCTTGGTTGTGGCAGATTCTACATGTAACCCCGCTTTTGTTGCGGCCGATTTGCTTTCACAAGCCGAGCACGATAAAATGGCAAGCGCTGTACTGGTTACCGACAGCCGTGAATTTGCCGAAAAGGTAAGTAGGGAACTTGAACTTCAAATTCCAATGCTGCCCCGCGCTGAAATTGCAAGAACATCTATTGACAATAACGGCAAGATAATTGTAGCAAAAGATAATCTTATGCTTGCTATTGATATTGCTAATGAAATTGCGCCCGAGCATTTGGAATTGTGCGTTGATAATCCGTTTGATTATCTTGATAAAGTTAAACATGCGGGGTCAATATTTATGGGTAAATATTGCCCGGAAGCTTTGGGTGACTATTTTGCAGGGCCTAATCATACATTGCCTACAAGCGGAACAGCAAGATTTTCTTCACCGCTGTCTGTAGATGATTTTGTGAAGAAATCACAGTTTACATATTTTACGGCCGATGCTTTAGAAAAAGTTGCAGATAAAGTAGCATATTTTGCAGACAAAGAGGGCTTGCATGCCCATGCCAAGAGTGCAACTATTAGATTTGAGGATAAATAATGAGCAAGTATTTTACCGATAGGCTGGGCGGTCTTGTACCGTATATCCCCGGTGAGCAGCCTAAAGATATGCAGTATATTAAACTTAATACAAATGAATCGCCGTTTCCGCCTTCAAAATCGGTAAGTGAAGCGGTGGTTAGCGAGAGTCAGAAGTTGCAGCTTTATTCAGACCCTGAAAGTATAAATGTAAGAACAAAACTTTCTGAAGTTTACGGTGCAGACAAGTCGCAAATTATTGTTACTAATGGTTCTGATGAAGTTTTAAACTTTGCGTTTATGGCTTTTGGTGATGAAAAAAATCCGCTTGTATTTCCGAATATAACTTATGGATTTTACCCCGTGTTTGCCGAGCTTAACCGTATACCGTATAAAGAAATACCGCTTAAAGATGATTTTACTATTGATGTAAATGATTATATAGGTGTTAACAGTACGGTGGTTATAGCAAACCCAAATGCGCCAACGGGCATTTGTTTGTCACTTGATGAAATTGAACGGATAGTTAAATCTAATACTGATAATGTAGTTATTATTGATGAGGCTTATGTTGATTTTGGGGCTGAAAGTGCGGTTAGCCTTATTAATAAATACGATAATTTATTGGTTGTGCAAACATTTTCAAAATCACGCTCAATGGCGGGTGCTCGTCTTGGATTTGCCATAGGCAACGAAAAACTGATTGCAGACCTTAATACAATCAAGTATTCTATTAATCCTTATAATGTTAACCGTATGACCGATGCGGCAGGCACGGCGGCGCTTGCAGATAATGATTATTATATAAATAATTGCAACACCATTATAAATAACCGTGAATGGACTGTGTGTGAACTTCAAAAATTAGGCTTTACGGTACTGCCGTCAAAGGCAAACTTTGTTTTTGCAAAGTGTGATAAAATTGATGGAGAAAAGCTTTATCTTGAGCTTAAGAATCGAGGTATACTTATAAGACATTTTAATAAAGATTTAATTTGTCAGTATAATCGCATTACGATAGGCACGATAGAGCAGATGCAAAAACTAATTGAAACAATTACTCTTATATTAGAGGAGGATTAAAATGAGAACTGCAGAAATAGTTAGAAAAACAGCCGAAACCGATATTAAATTAAGCCTTAACATTGACGGTGTGGGCAAATCAAATATTGATACAAGTTGTCCTTTTTTAGATCATATGCTGACACTTTTTGCAAAACACGGCAGATTTGATTTAGAGGTTAAGTGTATAGGTGATATTGATGTTGATTATCATCATACTACTGAAGATATCGGCATAGTTTTAGGGTCTGCGTTTAAAGAGGCGCTTGGCGACAAAAAGGGAATTACCCGTTACGGCGATACTACGCTTCCTATGGATGAGTCTTTAATTCTTACTGCTGTTGATATTTCGGGCAGAGGCGGTTGCTATTATGAAGTAGAAATGCCAACCGAAAAGGTGGGCGATTTTGATACCGAACTTAATAAGGAGTTTTGGGATGCATTTGCCTATAATTCAGGCATTACAACTCATATGGTAAAATTTGCGGGTCTTAATTCACATCATATAATAGAGGGTTGTTTTAAGTCAATTGCGCGTACTCTGCGAGTTGCTGTAAGCATAGATAAAGATGCGCGTGATGAGATTCCGTCTACGAAAGGTGTTATAGCATGATAGCCATTATTGATTACGGGGTAGGCAATTTATTTTCACTTATCTCTTCGCTAAAAAAAATAGGTGCCGATATTGTTGTTACCGCAGACCCATCGGTTATTGAGTCGGCAGACCGTATAATATTGCCGGGTGTGGGGGCATTTCAAGACGCTGCCGCTAAACTACGCGAAACAGGGCTTGATAAAGTCATTGTTAAGCAGGCACATTCCGGTAAAAAAATAATGGGTATTTGCCTTGGTATGCAAATGCTTTTTGAAAAAAGTTACGAATATGGCGAACACAAAGGCTTGGGGTTGCTTAAAGGTAATATTGTGCCTATGTTAGGCTATATACCTAATCATTTGAAAATTCCTCATATAGGTTGGAATGCATTGCATTTTACACGCGACAGTAATTTATTTAAATACATAAAAAATGATGACTGTGTTTATTTTGTTCATTCTTTTTTTGCTTGTGACTGTGACGACAGTGTTATTGCAACAGCCGAATACGGTAAAGAGATTACCGCCGCAGTGCAAAAAGATAATGTTATGGGTTGTCAGTTTCACCCAGAAAAAAGCGGTGAGGTAGGTCTTAATATCTTAAAAGCTTTTTGTGAAATGGAGTAAATATATTAAATGATAATTTTTCCCGCGATTGATTTATTTGATAAAAAGGCAGTTCGTCTTTATAAAGGCGACTATCAAAATATGACTGTTTACAGTGAAAATCCTATTGAGATTGCCCGTGATTTTGAAGCTTGCGGTGCTACACATATTCATATGGTGGATTTAGAGGGGGCAAAAGACGGCACAACACCTAATATTGACATTGTAAAACAGGTAGCTGATGAAACAGATTTATTTGTTGAAATCGGCGGCGGTATACGCAATATGGAAACGGTAGATAAATATTTGTCATCTGGTGCGGAGCGCGTTATTTTAGGCACTGCTGCAGTCAATGATACGGCATTTTTAAAGGCTGCCGTTTTAAAATACGGTGACAAGATTGCCGTAGGTGCTGATGTTAAAGACGGATATATTGCGATTAAAGGCTGGATGGAAAAATCTCAAATTACGCTTGAAGACTTTTTAAGCAGTATGCAAGAGATTGGTGTTAAATATATAATTTGTACCGATATTTCAAAGGACGGCGCAATGCGCGGTACAAATCTTGAATTATACCGTGAATTGTCGCAAAAATATTCAATGAGCATTACGGCATCGGGCGGTGTTTCATCACTTGATGATATTAAAACCTTGCGTAATATGAATATGTACGGTGCAATTATTGGTAAGGCTTATTACATAGGTGCCATTGATTTGAAAAAAGCTCTGGAGGCAGCAAAATGATTACAAAAAGAATTATTCCGTGTTTGGATATAAAAGACGGCAGAGTGGTAAAGGGCACTAATTTTAAAGGGCTTAATGATGTGTCTTCACCTATAGAACTTGCACGGCTTTATTCTGATTGCGGTGCAGATGAGCTCGTGTTTTATGATATAACCGCTTCTTATGAGGGCAGACAGCTTTTTACCGATATTTTAACTAAAGTTGCTTCTGAAATTTTTATACCGCTAACGGTTGGCGGAGGTATTAATACGGTAGAAGATTTTGACCGCGTACTCAAATGCGGTGCGGATAAAGTAAGCGTTAATTCGGGTGCAATTAAAAATCCGACACTTATAAAAGATGCTGCTCATAAATACGGCGATCAATGTGTGGTGCTGTCGGTAGATATAAAACGCGTTGACGGTGCTTTTCATGTTTTTGCCAAGGGTGGCAGAGAGGATACGGGCATTGAAGCCATAGGTTGGATAAAGCAGGGTGTAAATTACGGTGCGGGCGAAATAGTGGTTAATTCTATTGATACCGACGGTGTAAAACAGGGTTTTGATATAGAGTTGTTAAAATTAGTATGCGATGCTGTAAATGTGCCTGTAATTGCATCAGGCGGGGCAGGTAGTACACAGCACTTTATAGATTTGTTTAAACAAGTTCCTGATATTGATGCAGGGCTTGCGGCATCTGTTTTTCACTTTGGTGAAATTTTAATACCTGATTTAAAGAAACAACTAAAAGATAATAATATTATTATGAGGATATAGTTATGATAAATATTGATGAACTTAAATTTGATGAAAAAGGTTTAATACCTGCAGTTGTTGTAGACAGCATTACCAAAAAAGTTTTAACTGTGGCTTATATGAACAAAGAAAGCCTTGAAATTTCTATGAAGAAAGGGCTTACCTGTTTTTACAGCCGTTCAAGAGAAGAACTGTGGCTTAAGGGTGAAACCAGCGGCAACTATCAGCATATTGTAAGTATTACTGCAGACTGTGATAATGATGCATTAGTGGTTGTTGTTGAAAAAGACGGCCCCGCTTGTCACAAGGGTACCGACTCATGCTTTACAAACCCTGTTTGGCAAAGCGAAGAGTTGCAGGAATTTTCATTAAACAGTCTTTATGATATGTTGGTTGGCAGAAAAGAACAAAAGCCAGAAGGCTCATACACAACATATCTTTTTGAAAAGGGAATTGACAAAATACTCAAAAAAGTGGGCGAAGAATGCACTGAAGTTATAATTGCAGGCAAAGCAGATGACAAGGCAGAAACGGTTTATGAGCTTGCTGACCTTGCATATCACGCAATGGTGCTTATGGTGCAGATGGGCATAACTGTTGAAGATGTTCACCGTGAGCTTGCTTCTCGCCATATAATAGACCACAAAGTAAAACAGGAAAAGATGACAAAATAATGCTTTATAATTATCATACTCATACCGTGTTTTGCGACGGTAAAGATACACCCGAAGAAAAGA
>JBJFGD010000034.1:0-5840 GCA_051892355.1 Acutalibacteraceae bacterium
CGGTTGTGTTCTTATCAGCCAGCACGCTGACTCAATGGGTGCTCCTACAGCTTGTGAAACCGCAGGTGTTCCTAATGTTTCTTACAACGGTTCAACAGAGGCTGCTTGCCCGAATACATTTATTGTATCTTCAAGAATTGACTGGACACCATACTTCAAGTATATGATCGAATGTGTACAGACCGGTAAAGAAATTGACACCGACTGGACAGGTACAATCGCAACAGGTTCTGTTGTGCTTACCGATGTAAATGAAACTGCTGCTGCCGAGGGCACCGCAGACAAGATTGCTGAAGTAAAAGCAAAGATTGAAGACGGTTCAATCAAGGTGTTTGATACCGCTAACTTTACAGTAGGCGGCAAAACACTTACATCATATATGGCCGATGTTGATACCGATGCTAACTTTGAAGCAGATACCGAAGCTATTACCGACGGTGTGTTTGAAGAATCAAAGTATCGCTCAGCTCCTTACTTTAACATTGAAATCGACGGTATTACTCTTCTTGACAGAAATTACGGCGAATAATTGATTTTATAAATGTTTGAGGCGAGGCTACTACCTCGCCTCAAATGTAATTTTGAAGAAAATGCTGCAGGCTGCTACAGTGTTTTCTTGAGGATTATTTGAACGGAGGTTTAATGTGGATAAACAACCTGCAATAGAACTTAAAAACATAACCAAAAGATTTGGCAGCGTAGTTGCCAATAAAGATGTCAATCTTACTGCATTTCGTGGTGAGATTCTTTCAATTTTGGGTGAGAACGGAAGCGGCAAAACTACCCTTATGAATATGATATCGGGCATATATTTTCCCGATGAGGGCAAGATTTTTATAGACGATAAGGAAGCCGTTATTACATCGCCTAAAGATGCGTTTGATTATAAAATCGGTATGATACATCAACATTTTAAACTTGTTGATGTATTCAGCGCTGCCGAAAATATTGTATTGGGTTTAGATGACGGCAAATATGATTTGAAGTCTTCTACAGAGCAGATTAAAAAAATCAGCGAGCAATACGGTTTTGAACTTGATCCGCAAAAGAAGATTTATACAATGTCTGTATCTGAAAAGCAGACGGTTGAGATTATAAAGGTGCTTTATCGCGGCGCAGATATTCTTATACTTGATGAGCCTACGGCCGTGCTTACACCTCAAGAAACCGAAAAATTGTTTAATATTTTGCGCCGTATGCGCGATGACGGCAAATGCATTATCATTATAACCCACAAGCTGCACGAGGTACTGTCGCTGTCTGACCGTGTTTCTGTTTTGCGCAAGGGCGAATACATCGGTACAGTTAACACAAGTGAAACAAGTGAATCTGAACTTACCGAAATGATGGTTGGCAAAAAGATTGAGCTTAATATCGAGCGCAACGAACCGCACGATACAACCGACCGCCTTGTTGTAAAAGATGTTACCTGTGTTGACCGCATGGGCACTACTGTGCTTGACAATATTTCTTTTACCGCAAAGAGCGGCGAAATACTTGGTATTGCGGGTATCGCAGGCAGCGGTCAGCGTGAATTGCTTGAATCAATTGCAGGCCTTCAACATCTTACTTCGGGTGAGATACTTTATCTTAATCCCAAAACTAACAAAATTGAAAATCTGCGTGACAAAACACCTATGCAGATCAGAAATATGGGTGTGCGTTTGTCATTTGTACCTGAAGACCGGTTGGGCATGGGACTTGTAGGCAATATGGATATTGTTGATAATATGATGCTTCGCAGCTATTCAAAGGGAAATTCGATGTTTTTAAAGCGTAAAAAACCTAAAGATTTGGCTATGAAGATTATTAACGACCTTGAGGTTGTAACGCCAAGTGCATCTACTCCTGTTCGCCGTCTTTCGGGCGGTAATGTTCAAAAGGTGCTTGTAGGCCGTGAGATTGCATCGTCACCTACAGTTCTTATGGTGGCATACCCTGTACGCGGTCTTGATATTAACTCATCTTATATGATTTATAATCTGTTAAACGAACAAAAAGAAAAGGGTGTAGCAGTCATTTTTGTCGGCGAAGACCTTGATGTGCTTATTGAACTTTGTGACAGAATTATGGTTATAGGTTCGGGTAAAATTACCGGTGTAGTTGATGGCAGAAATACAACTAAAGAAGAAATAGGTCTGCTTATGACTAAACCTAAGCAAGAGGAGGTAAGTAACAATGGATAATAAAGCAGCAGTAAAAACGCATTCTGAACCGCTTTTTCATGTTGTAAAGCGTGCTGATATGCCTGCCTTACAAGCTTGGCTTATAAGAGTGGCAACCATTGTAATAGCCTTTATTATTGTAGGCTTTATTTCTATGGGTGTAGCAGAAAAAAGTTTTGGCGAAACATATCAGATTATGTTTTCGGGTGTTTTTGGCAAACTTTTTGAAGGCAGAACAACAATGCTTTGGAAATATTTGCAAGAGATTGCTGTATTGCTTTGCTTGGCACTGGCTCTTACACCTGCTTTTAAAATGAAGTTTTGGAACTGCGGCGCCGAAGGACAGGCTCTTATGGGTGGACTGGCTTCTATGGTTTGTATGATAGAGCTCGGCAATAAATTACCGTATCCGGTTCTTATGATTGTTATTGTTATCACCAGTATTGTTGCGGGTGCCATTTGGGGTTTAATACCTGCAATATTTAAGGCATGGTTTAACACCAATGAAACATTGTTTACGCTTATGATGAACTATATTGCAACACAAATTATTGCATATTATGTTTATTCAAAAGGCAGTGGCTCTAATGTTATTAATCCTGTAGAGTACGGTAATTTTCCTGCTGTGGGCGGCAATGATTATTTTGTAAACATTATGATTGTTGTACTTGTTACAGTTGCTATGTATATTTATCTTAAATATAGTAAACAGGGCTATGAAATATCGGTTGTAGGCGAAAGCCAAAACACTGCAAGATATATAGGCATAAATGTTAAAAAGGTAATTATTCGCACAATGCTTATATCGGGTGCTGTTTGCGGTATTACGGGTATGATGCTTGTAGCAGGTAAAGACCACAGTATCAATACAAGTACTGTCGGCGGTCAAGGTTTTACGGCAATTCTTATATCATGGCTTGGCCAGTTTAATCCGTTTATAATGGTTATTATGACTGCTATTGTTGTATTTTTGCGCATAGGTGTTGCAAAGGTTGCCGATACGGCATTGCTTAATTCTTCATTTGCGGAAATTATGGTTGGCCTTGTAATTTTAATGCTTGTTGGTTGCGAATTTTTTATTAACTATTCAATTAAATTCAAACACAACAAAAAGGAGGCGCAGGTATGATTATTCAGTTTATTTGCCGTGCAATTCTTCTTGGTGTGCCGTTGCTTTACGGTTCTACGGGTGAGATTATTACCGAAAAATCAGGTCACCTTAACCTTGGTATTCCCGGTATTATGTATGTTGGTGCCATAAGCGGTGTTGTGGGTTCGTTTCTTTATGAAAATTCTTGCGGAAACAATATTGATAATATGAACCCTGCTTTGGCAATTATTATTCCTTTGCTGTGTTCTATTGCAGGCGCTACACTTATGGGTCTTATTTACAGTTTTCTTACGGTAACACTTCATGCCAATCAAAATGTAACCGGTTTGGCACTTACCACTTTGGGTATAGGACTGGGTAACTTTTTGGGTGCATCACTTATAAATATAACAAACAGCGAAATGCCTTCAATTGCACTTACAAAAACAAGCTCATTCTTTTCGGCAAAATTACCTATTGCCCATAAACTTGGTTGGTTTGGCGAATTGTTTTTATCACACGACTTTTTGACCTATGTTGCTATTATAATTGCGGTCTTAACAGCTTTTGTTTTAAACCGTACACGCGTTGGTCTTAATTTGCGTTCGGTAGGTGAAAGCCCTGCTACAGCCGATGCCGCCGGTATAAATGTTACCAAGTACAGATATATTGCAACCTGCATAGGCAGTGCTGTTGCGGGCTTAGGCGGTTTGCAGTATGTTATGGCTTATGCCAGCGGCGTTTGGTCAAACAACGCGTTTGGCGACCGCGGCTGGATGGCTATTGCTCTTGTAATTTTTGCACTTTGGAAGCCTTCAATGGCGATAGTGGGTTCATTTCTTTTTGGTGCGCTTTGTAATGCAAATAACTATATACCCGGTCTGGGTACCGAAACTCAAGAGCTTTTTAAAATGCTGCCGTATATAGTAACGATTGTTGTTTTAATTATTACGAGTATGCGTAAGAAAAGAGAGCATCAGCCACCTGCAAGCCTGGGTCTTAACTATTTCAGAGAAGAACGTTAAATCAAAGAAATATTATATTTATTGCAAAATTTCGTCATTTTTTTATTTACATTTGAATTAAAAAGTGTTATTATATATTTTGTATGAGACTGATTATGAGGACAGCCTCTCACATATTATTTTATAGGAGGATTTTTCCATGGCAAGAAAGTTCAAAACTATGGACGGTAACAACGCCGCTGCTCATGTTGCGTATGCGTTTACCGAAGTCGCAGGTATTTACCCGATTACACCGTCCAGCCCTATGGCAGACTATGTTGATCAGTGGTCAGCTCAGGGCCTTAAAAATATTTTCGGCACAAAGGTTAATGTTGTTGAAATGCAGTCTGAAGCAGGTGCTGCGGGTACGGTTCACGGTTCACTCGCTGCCGGTGCACTTACTACTACATTTACCGCTTCACAGGGTCTTCTTTTGATGATTCCTAATATGTATAAAATTGCAGGCGAATTACTGCCTTGCGTATTTCATGTATCAGCTCGTTGCGTAGCAAGTCATGCGCTTAATATTTTCGGCGATCATTCCGATGTTTATGCTTGCCGTCAGACAGGTTTTGCAATGCTTGCTGAAACCAACACACAAGAAGTTATGGACCTTTCTGCTGTAGCGCATCTTGCAGCTATTAAGGGCCGTGTACCTTTTATTAACTTCTTTGACGGTTTCCGTACTTCACACGAAATTCAAAAAATTCAGATTTGGGATTACGAAGACCTTAAAGAAATGTGCGATATGGATGCAGTTGCTGCATTCCGTAAGCGCGCTCTTAACCCTGAACGCCCTGTAATGCGCGGTTCACACGAAAATGATGATATATTCTTCCAGAACAGAGAAGCTTGTAACGAATATTACAATGCTCTTCCCGCAATTGTTGAAGAATATATGGACAAGGTTAATGCTAAACTTGGCACAGACTACAAACTGTTTAACTACTACGGTGCACCTGATGCTGAACGCGTAATAGTTGCAATGGGTTCTTTCTGCGATGTTGCAGAAGAGGTTATTGACTATCTTACCGCAGCAGGTGAAAAGGTAGGTCTTGTAAAGGTTAGACTTTACCGTCCTTTCAGTGCAGAAAAGCTTGTTGAAGCTATTCCTGAAACCGTTAAGAAAATAGCAGTTCTTGACAGAACTAAAGAGCCCGGCTCTTTGGGCGAGCCCCTTTATATGGATGTTGTAGGTGCTTTGGCACAGACCGGTCGCAAGATTGATACTGTTGTAGGCGGCCGTTACGGTCTTGGTTCTAAAGATACACCTCCTTCAAGTGTATTTGCTGTATATAAAGAGCTTGCTAAAGATGCACCCCGTCATAACTTTACAATCGGTATTGTTGATGATGTTACCAACCTTTCACTTGATGAAGAGGAAGCTCCTAACACAGCAGCAGAAGGTACAATTGAGTGTAAATTCTGGGGTCTTGGCGGCGACGGTACTGTTGGTGCTAACAAAGACTCTATCAAAATTATCGGTGACCACACCGACAAATATGTTCAGGCATACTTCCAGTATGACTCAAAGAAAACCGGCGGTATTACAATTTCTCACTTAAGATTTGGTGATAAGCC
>JBJFGD010000035.1:0-5822 GCA_051892355.1 Acutalibacteraceae bacterium
AGTTCTGTACATAATTACAGCGCAAATTAAAATATGGATAATATATGAAATTATAATATTGAAACTTACTCCGTTCATATAGAACAGATTTATAAACGGTTTTGCAAGAATCAATGACACCGCTAACGATATAAGGCTTGCAACCATACATGTTTTTAATTTTCGCATAATTATAAGCACATTTGTAAAAAGCCAGCTTATAACATACAATGCTGTGCAGCCGATCATACTGTACATTAAATAGGTATAAGGCACAAATTTTTGACCGAATGCCAAACCGACTGCAAACTCACCAAAAAAGGCTACGCATAAATACACAGCAGCTACAATTAAAATCATCAAAACTAAATTTTTCAACAACCGTTTAACAAAATCTAAAGTTTTATTGTCACGATAAAGCTCTGAAAGTTCTGTAAGCATAGGATTAAATATGCCCATTGCTATAACCTGAACCACAACCAACGGAGTAGAAATAGTTCCGTAATAACCAAGCGCCTCTTCACCGTGCATACTTTCTAATATTTGTCTTGGTATGCTGACAATAGCCGTAAATGCCGCCGTAGATATAACCGCAGGCATACAGGTAATAAGAAGCGACTGTATCGCCTTTTTGTTAAAAGTCGGTTTTACCGATCCTAATTGTGCCGTGCACCTAACATCATATAATGCAACCACCGCAAGAGTTGCAAAGGCCATTGCTATAACGGCCATCAACACATCTTTCGTAACCAAAAGCACCCCGGCAAAAACCACCGTCATAACCACGCCGCGCAAAATGTAAGAAATACCGACATAATCCATACGGTAGTTCTTTTGGTCTATTCCGTGTAAAACATCACTGAATGTTTCATTTAACTTGTAAATCATATAAAATACCATGCATAGTACACTTTTGGTAGAATAACCCAGTATTAGCACGTATAGCACACATAATAAAACCGAAATTATCGCAGTTACAAATCTTGAACCTATATAGTCACCGTTAGAATACTTGTTTTCTGTATCAGAAATCTGATATGTGCGGATACTGTATATGGAAATTACATAAAAAATATTTGTTATGCTTATCGCAAGCTGTAAAAGCCCCGTATTACTTACAGATGTTTCCTCGGGCGAAAGATGTACTACAAGTAATGCCGATATTATCCATTGGCAAAAACAATAAAAAATCGTGCCGACCGAATTATAAAAAGCATTTTTTGAAACACTTAATCTTTTTTGAGTTTGCATTAAATCACACGCCAAACTAAACAATATATCAAATTTATTTTACCATAGTATATAAATTTTTTCAACATTATGTTTTTTCAGAGCATTATGCTCTATTACCCATTATTTTGTTTAAATTTTCTTCTGTTTTGTCCCCTTTATTTTAATATATCTATCAACCGCACAACAGTTTTTTTAATAAAATCTTCTGCCAACTTTATATCTGTCTTGTCCGTGATTTCTTAGCGATAATATTTTTTCAAACACCTTTGCTAAAGCCTGTTTTGTTTCAGCCGCAATGTCATCGGCGGTTATTATACGTTGTTTTTTAATGATTTATAAATTTCTTTTATTACAGTCGAGATTCATCAACAGATAATTAGCGAATAAATTCATATTCTTTAACCTATGCCGGTATTATTGATGCCATGCAATAGATAAATGTGATAATGTTCAACGCACTTAGAGCAAATATAAGCTGTCCGTTAAAATTCTTTTTTAATACAATTGTATTATTTCTCACCGCAACAAAAAGCAAAGGCAACGCCGGTAAGAAATATCTTCCCTGTACACCTTCTATGGTAGAACTGTTTATAGGTGTATGAGCAACCAATAGCACAAATTCGGTTAAAATAAATACCAATATAAAGAGTGCTAAAGAATATATTCTTTCGATCGTTCTTTGTGGAGCAGGCTCATCTTCACTGCGCATAAACGATATTGCCAACAGTATATAAAACGGAACAATCATAAACCAGCGAGCTGAAAGCTCAAACCATCCAAAAAACGAAGTCATAGATTGCACATAAAAATCGCCATTGTCAATTATCGTATTAAACAGCATATTTAAAATTTGCGGAATGTGTGCAATAATATACATCAAACTAAAGCCAGGCGTTTCGTCTGAATAAGAGACTGTGTCTGACATTAACAAATTTGCTTCACCAAATTGAATAAGTAACACCGACAAAATTGCTATCGCACCAAGCGCACACTTGAAAACCAAGTGCCATTTTGGCTTAGCAAAACGCTCTTTAGGTATTATCAACAACAACGCCGCAACGCCTATATAAACTACTTTTTGTGGAACGACTATTATTATCATTATTGCCAGCAGTATCATTTGTTTCCAACTTATAGGCTTTTTATCATATATAAGCTTAATTATATACGCAAAAATCATAAGCGTTCCGCCATAGGTGAATGCATCGTATGATACCGATGACCTTATGTGCAAATTGATCGGCAACAATGAAATTGCTGCAAGAGCTCCTTTGCCATAAGGAATGATTTTAATTGCAAAATAGACCATTATTATAGACTGCACTATATTAAACAATCGCGCCATTTGAAATGTCCAATATGGGCCCAATCCTATAATTCTCGACAGCGTAATACCTGTAGCCGGAAAAAAGTAAACGATGGCTTTGTTCTCAAAGTATTTAATATTTCCTGTTACGATCTCCGTATTTTTGCATTTTATACTATCAAAACCCATATCTGTTATATAGTCTTGATCAAACAAAGAAATTTTGTAATTATTATAATAATCAAGGTCATCAGAGCGCATACAAAGAGCTCCCTGCTCGTCATCAAAATTAAAGAGCATTTGATTTGAAACATGATATGCCGATCTGTAATGCATCGGCTCGTCCGGCACAGTAGCCGGGGGGAAAATAAACATACAAGCTAAGCAAAAATATGTTGTTACAATCGATACAATTCCCTCAATACTTGCTTTTTTATATTTAACAAGTAAAAAAATGGCTGCAAGCAATAATATTCCGATTACAACAAACACCCAATAAAAAACATATTCCGATATATTTCTCATAGCGCGTAATTCAACCACTATATTATCAGATATTTTTGCACCACCCAGTTCGCAGTTACTATCTTCTATTTCAGTTGTACTATTTTTTGCAACAAAAAACGAGCCGTCTTCTGCAGTGAGACTTATCATCAACTTAGAAGGATTTGTTGACACAAATTCTTTTGGTAAATCTATATAGGTATAACCCTCTGAACTAAATTCTTCTTTAGAAAGTTCTTTTTCAATCTTTTGCGAATCATATTCAATTTGAACTTTAACATTGCTTTTTGAAGAGGTAGAATATAGATGAATACCCATTTTTGTGTACGGAAATACCTTAAGCGAATAGGTTTGAACCACCTTTTCTCCCTCGGGTACTTCGATTGCACCCTCAAGGTTTTCTACATTACCCACTGTATAAACTTTCCTCGGTGTATCTTTGCTATTATCAATTCGGTATCCATAAAAAGCAACCGCCATTACTAAAACAATTAGAATTGCTGCTAACGCACCTATTAAACCTTTATTTTTTTCAAAGAAATCAAATATTTTCATTTATTCTTCTCCCTTATTTTAAATTCAAAACTTTTAGTTTTATTTTTAAGAAAATATTAGCTATATTAACGAAATTTTTATTTCTTTGTTCAGCCAAAATTTCGTGGTAAAAACATAGCAACGCATACCAAAAGAGATAAAGCATAAAAAATTGTCGCCGCAACAATCGAATACCTTTTATTTTTAACAAAATTATTCACGATTAAATATCTCCTTTTTTAACCACCTTAACAGTTATATTTTACGGTGTGCTCTATTTTTCACTGCTTTTTACTTTGTTTAAATTTTCTTCCATTAAAGTATGTATTTCTTCGCCCAAGTCAGATGTTTGCCTGTTATCTGCGGTGTCAATAACCGATAAAACATCAAAATATATATCAGTTTTTCGGCGCAAAAGATTTTTAGGTATATCTTTTGTACCCCAAAGTGTGCAAACAACTATTTTGCAATGTGTTTTTGTTGCAATTTTAAGCGCGCCGTTGCGTATGGGCTGCAGTTCGCCGCTTTTGCTTACATACCCTTCAGGAAAAATTGCAACCGAATTAGTGCCATCTTTGATAAGACGAGAGGCATTAACTATTGTTTTTACCGCTTCGCGGTTATTTTCACGGTCTATAGGCAATCCGCTTAACTTGTGCAAAGCCTTATATATAAAAGGAAACAGGTCGCGCACCTCTTTTTTTGCAATAAAAGCAATCTGTGCATCGGGCAACTGATGATATATTATTGCAGGGTCCAAATCGTGTATATGATTACAAACAAGCAAAAATTTCTCATCTTGCGGCACTTTTTCAAGGCCTGTAGAATGAACCTTTACTCTAAGAATAGGGAACGCAATTTGCAAAAAGCCTTTTACAACAAGGCGGAAGAAATTGCTGTCTTTGGCAGGCTTGTTCAAATTAACAATAGCTATATTTAATGCCAGAAACGCAATATGCAATATTATGAGTGTGACATAGCATGCTACTAATATAACAGGCACCAGCCACCAAGAATAAGATTGTCTGAAAATTTCAAACGGTATATCTAACAGCAGCGTTATAACCGCCGCTACAATCGCATAAATTTTAAGCATTGTCTTCGCCTTTCAGTTCTGTTTTCTAACTATTTTATACTCATCGTAAAAATCATAATAAGGACAATTAAAGGTTTGTGATGTCAAAAAACGCGCCATTTCATCTTCATCAAGCTGACAGTCGCAAAAATATTCATCATATTCTGCATCATAAACATAGTTAGCGCAACTCTCGCAGTTTGTGCTTTTATTTTTCACGACTTTTTACTCCTTTTAAGATGTTGCTTCGCCCGTATTTTCGGTACTGCTTGTATCGTCGGTATTGTCAGTGCTACCGGTATCGTCAGTATTGTCAGTATTATTGCCATTGCCGCTGTCGCCGGTGCTGTCAGTATTATCGGTATTATCGGTATTATCTGTATTGTCAGTATCTTCGCCGTTATCGGTGTTATCCGAATTTCCTGTGCTTGCGGTACTATCTGTACCGGAGGTATTGTTGGTGTTATTATCTTCTTCTAAATTATCAGGCGTTTGGGTGGTAGGGGTGCTTTCAGTCGGCTCTTGGGTTGATGCCGAATTATCAGCACTTGCGGTAGTGTTCTGTGAGGTTGTAGTTGAAGGTTTGTTGCCTGATACCGTGGTAGAGCCTTTTTTTGAGTACCAATCATTTTTCTCTATGCCGTTTTCTTCAATATATTGTTCCATAGTCATATCATCATATATAACTGCGTGCAACAATTTAGCAGCATAGTCAAGATCATAATAAATTACCGAACCATAACCCGAAGGGCTTTTCATCAAAAAGTCGTTTTGATATTCTGCAGGCGGCAGACGGTACTGTTCAAATGTGGGTGAAGAAAGCAGTATATTAAATGCAAGACCTATAATATCTGAATAAGAAAGCGAAGTTTCTGCACAGGGAATAAGCGCCTTTGCAAGTTTTGTATACTGTGTCTTTTTCATAGTAATGGCTTTGTTAAAAAGTTCTTGCATAACATGGCGCTGACGGTCAGTTCTGCCAAAGTCATCACGCGTGCCCCAAGTGCTGGTGCAATTTCGCACACGCGAATACGCAACCGCCTGAAGACCATTTAAAGTCTGCTCACCTGCCGCCTTAATATAATAATCAGCAGCATTAAGACCCATTTGATTACATATTTCATCCATACAGTTGTTAAGATTAGGGTGGTCATAACCCTTCCACTTAAGCTCATCTTCAGTGATAGTAGC
>JBJFGD010000036.1:0-5656 GCA_051892355.1 Acutalibacteraceae bacterium
TGTTATAGCAGTTACCAGCACTAACTTACCGTTTTTACGGTCGGTTTCATTAAGTAAAGATAAATCTATCTTTGCCTTATATTTACCGTACTGCTCAATATATTTGTCATCAACCTTTGCCTTTTTAGCAATTTCGGTTATGGGTTGCATTTTGCACTGCTGCGCAATTTCAATATCAGATAAATAAGCCACTTTTTTAACCTCCGATAATATTATTTAAAATATTTAACTGCTGCTTCAAACATACGAATATCATATTCACCCAAAACATTTTTGTAAAGGCCGTCACCTATACGCTCACTATGGCCCATTTTACCGAATACGCGGCCATCGGGCGAAGTAATACCCTCTATAGCATACATAGAGTTGTTTGGATTGAAATGAACATCGCTTGTAGCGTTGCCGTTAAGATCAACATACTGTGTTGCAATCTGACCATTTGCGGCGAGTTTCTTAATTAATTCTTCGCTTGCGATAAAACGACCTTCGCCGTGAGAAATCGGCACATTGTATATATCGCCTACATTTGTAAGTGAGAGCCACGGTGACTTATTAGATGCAACGCGTGTACGCACTATGCGAGACTGATGTCGTGCAATTGTATTAAATGTAAGTGTAGGACAGTTTTCATCGGTATCTATAATTTTGCCGTAAGGTACAAGACCTAATTTTATAAGTGCTTGGAAACCGTTGCAAATACCGCACATTAAGCCGTCTCTGTTTTCAAGCAAGTCTGTTACCCCTGCTTTGATTGCAGCGTTTCTAAAGAAAGCTGTTATAAATTTACCGCTGCCGTCCGGCTCATCACCGCCTGAAAATCCGCCCGGAATGAATATCATTTGAGCAGTTTTAAGCTCATTTGCAAACTTTTCAATGCTTGTTTGAATGCCTGAAGCAGACAGGTTATTTATAACAATAATTTCGGGAACCGCACCTGCATCACGCATAGCTTTTGCGCTATCAAATTCGCAGTTTGTACCGGGAAATGCAGGAATAAGTACCTTAGGTTTTGCGACCTTAATTGCAGGTGTAGGATAACTGTTTGCCTTAAATTCAAAATTTTGCATAGGTGTTTTAAGATCGGCAATATTGCAACTGTAAACCGACTCTAACTTGTTTTCATAAATTTCAAGCAACTCACCAAGGTCGACACTTTCAGAGCCGAGTGTAATTTTATTATCATCGGTAACAGTGCCGATTGTTACGGCATCATCAATATCAGCATTTACTTCAAGCAAGAACGAACCGTAAGAATAATCAAATATTTTTGCAACACTTAAATAATCTTCAAATTTAAAACCAAGTCCGTTACCGAAAGACATTTTCATAACTGCCTCTGCTATACCGCCAAGACCCGGAGTATAGCAAGATACCACTTTGCCCGAACGCATAAGTTTGGTAACTCTGTCAAAGGTAGAAATTAATGATTTTGTATTAGGCAGATTAGTTTCTTCATCATAAATCGGGCAAAGCATAACCAGCTTATTGCCTGCCTTTTTAAATTCAGGCGATATTATATCTTTAACCTTTTCGGTTGTAACAGCAAAAGAAACCAGCGTAGGCGGAACATCTAAATCTTCAAAAGAACCACTCATAGAATCTTTACCGCCTATTGAACCTATACCCAACTCTTTTTGAGCCTTAAAAGCACCCAACAGTGCCGCTAACGGCTTGCCCCAACGCTTACCGTCGGTACCCGGTTTTTCAAAATATTCTTGGAATGTAAGGTATACATCTTCAAACTTTGCACCTGTTGCAATAAGCTTTGAAACCGATTCAACAACCGCCAAATATGCGCCGTGATACGGACTTTTCTCGGTAATAAACGGGTTGTAACCCCAAGACATAAGTGAACAATCATCGGTATGCTTTTTTTCTACCGAAATTTTTTGAACCATTGCCTGAATAGGTGTTAACTGATTTTTACCGCCGAAAGGCATAAGAACCGTGCCTGCGCCTATAGTAGAGTCAAAACGCTCTGAAAGACCGCGTTTTGAGCACATATTAAGGTCATCAGCAATCTTTTTATAGTTTTGGGTAAAACCGCCTTCAACAGGGCCGCCAAAAGCTTTGGGTACTTCGGGGGTAATAACTATATGCTTATCTGCGCCGTTAGAGTTTAAGAACTCGCGGCTTATATCAACAATTTTATTTCCGTTCCAGTTCATAACAAGACGGGGCTCTTGCTTTACAACAGCCACAGGGCAAGCCTGTAAATTTTCTTGAGCCGCAAGTGCTAAAAACGCATCAACATTATGCGGTTCTACAACAACAGCCATTCTTTCTTGCGATTCGCTGATTGCGATTTCAGTGCCATCAAGACCCTCATATTTTTTAGGAACAGCGTTAAGATTTATTTCAAGTCCGTCAGCAAGTTCACCAATAGCTACCGATACACCGCCGGCACCAAAGTCATTGCAACGCTTAATCATTTGTGTAGCTTTTTTGTTGCGGAACAGTCTTTGAAGTTTGCGTTCTTCAGGCGCATTACCCTTTTGCACCTCTGCACCGCAGGTTTCAACCGACTGTGCGGTATGCGCTTTTGAAGAACCTGTAGCTCCGCCTATACCGTCACGACCTGTGCTGCCGCCCAAAAGTATTACAATATCACCAGGGGACGGCACCTCACGGCGTACATTTTCTGCGGGAGCCGCTGCGATAACAGCACCTATTTCCATGCGCTTTGCAGCGTAACCCGGATGATAAATTTCATCAACAATACCGGTTGCAAGACCTATCTGGTTACCGTACGAGGAATAACCTGCCGCTGCAGTTGTAACAATTTTACGCTGTGGCAATTTGCCTGAAATTGTTTCGCCCACAGGCACTGTTGGATCAGCAGCGCCTGTAACACGCATAGCGCCGTAAACATAAGCTCTGCCTGAAAGCGGATCACGAATAGCGCCGCCTATGCAGGTAGCCGCACCGCCAAAGGGTTCAATTTCGGTTGGGTGATTATGGGTTTCATTTTTGAAAAGCAATAACCACGGCTCGCTTACACCGTCAACATCTACATTAATCTTGACAGTGCAGGCATTAATTTCTTCAGATTCATCAAGTTTATCGAGTTTTCCGTGTTCTTTTAGGTATTTAACAGCAACGGTTGCGATATCCATTAGGCAGATAGGTTTAGTTCTGCCAAGCTCCTTACGAACTGCGATATACTCATCATAAGCACTTTGTAAAAGCTCGTCCTCAAACTTTACATCGTCAATCACGGTTAAAAATGTAGTGTGTCGGCAGTGGTCTGACCAATATGTATCTATCATACGGATTTCGGTAATAGTAGGCTCTCTGCCCTCTGTTTTAAAGTAGTTCTGGCAGAATGCAATATCATCGGCATCCATAGCAAGACCCATATCTTGTACAAACTTTTCAAGGCCTTCACGGTCAAGCGATAAAAATCCGTCAAGGGTTTTAACGGTTGTCGGTATATCATATTTGGCAACCAATGTTTCAGGCTTTTCAAGTGCTGCCTCACGCGCTTCAACAGGGTTGATAACATATTTTTTAATATCTTTAATATCTTGCTCGGTAAGATTTCCGTAAAGTGCATATACCTTTGCAGAGCGAATTACGGGGCGTTCACCCTGTGAAATTATTTGTATGCACTGTGCCGCAGAGTCAGCACGCTGATCAAATTGACCGGGAAGATACTCTACTGCAAAAACAGCCGCATCATTAATACTAATTTCGCTTGTAACTATGTCAAGTTGCGGCTCTGAAAAAACAGTGCCGATTGCATAGTTAAAAAGATCTTCGGTTATATTTTCAGCATCATAGCGGTTGAAAACTCTTACATTGGTAAGATTGGTTATACCAAGCAAATTTTTTGCTTCGTTAAGCAATCCGTTTGCCTCGAGCGCTAACTCTTTTTTCTTTTCTACATATACTCTATAAACCATTAGTTTGCCTCCCCTGCTTTTAAAGCCTTTGCACCTATATCATTACGATAGTAACGGTTGTCAAACTTAATATTTTGAACTTTTTCATAAGTTTTATTGATTGCACCTTTAAGTGTATCATCAATAGATGTAACGCCTAATACTCGGCCGCCGCTTGTGAGTAACTTGCCATCTTTAAAGGTTGCGCCTGCAACATAAGTGCTGTCAAGCAAATCGGTAGGTATTGTAATTTCATAACCCTTTTCATATGAAGTTGGGTAACCGTTTGAAGCCATAATTACACAACAGGCGTTTTTGCCGCTAAACTTAACCTCGGTTGTGTTAAGTGTTTCATTGGTAACTGCCTGCATAATGGTTAAAAGATCACTCTCAAGCAGCGGTAAAACAACCTGGGTTTCAGGATCGCCAAAACGGCAGTTGTATTCAATTACTTTAGGGCCGCAAGGCGTAAGCATAAGACCGAAATACAGGCAACCTTTAAAGGTTCTGCCTTCTGCCTTCATAGCACGAATTGTGGGCAAAAAGATTTTTTGCATACACACTTTAGCTATATCATCGGTATAATACGGATTAGGCGCTACTGTGCCCATACCGCCTGTGTTAAGCCCTGTGTCATTATCACCGGCGCGCTTGTGATCCATTGAAGAAATCATGGGCACTACTACATTGCCGTCGGTAAAAGAAAGCACAGATACTTCGGGGCCTGTTAAAAATTCTTCAATAACGATATTATCACCGCTTTTTCCGAACTGTTTATCTTGCATAATTGAAATTACGGCATCTTTAGCTTCATCACGGGTCATTGCGATTATAACACCCTTGCCAAGTGCCAAGCCGTCTGCCTTAATAACAGTAGGAATAGGTGCTGTTTCAAGGTATTCGAGTGCTTGGTTTACATCATCAAACACTTCATAAGCCGCAGTAGGAATACCGTATTTTTTCATAAGGTTTTTAGAAAACACCTTACTGCCCTCAATAATTGCCGCCGCTTTACTGGGACCGAAACAAGGTATACCCTTTTCATGCAAAGCATCAACACACCCCATTACAAGCGGGTCATCGGGGGCTACTATCGCATAATCAATCTTATTTTCTACGGCAAAATTAACAATTGCCGCTATATCAGTAGCAGCAATATCTACGCAAATAGCATCTGCAGCAATACCGCCGTTTCCGGGTAAAGCATAAATTTGCTCTACTGTATTATTTTTCTTAATTTCTTTTATGATGGCATGTTCTCTGCCACCGCCGCCTACAACTAAAATTTTCATATATACACCTAATATTAATGATGGAATAAACGCATTCCTGTGAATGCCATTGCCATGCCGTATTTATTGCAACAATCAATTACTACATCATCACGAATTGAACCGCCCGGTTCTGCAATATATTTAACACCGCTGCGCTTTGCGCGTTCAATGTTATCATCAAACGGAAAAAATGCATCAGAACCCAAAGCAACACCGTCGATAGTAGAAAGATATGCCTTTTGTTCTTCTAAAGTAAAATGTTCGGGCTGTGATGTAAAGTATTTCTGCCAATTGCCGTCTGCACATACATCTTCTTCATTTTGGTTGATGTAACTGTCGATAACATTATCACGGTCAGGGCGACCGAGAGTATCTTTAAAAGGAAGGTTTAATACCTTGTCATGCTGACGCAAGAACCAAGTATCTGCCTTTGTACCGGCAAGACGCGTACAGTGAATACGCGACTGTTGACCTGCACCAACGCCGATAGCCTGTCCG
>JBJFGD010000037.1:0-5618 GCA_051892355.1 Acutalibacteraceae bacterium
ATTAGCGTATAATAATCATATTGAAAGGGGCGGAAATGCTTGGACAAGTTTATTTTACATTCAAAATATAAGCCGACGGGCGACCAGCCGCAGGCTATTGAAAAGCTTACCGAGGGTGTCGAAAGCGGTATGAAAGAGCAGGTTTTGCTTGGTGTTACGGGTAGTGGCAAAACCTTTACAATGGCAAATATTATTGCGAATGTAAATAAGCCAACCCTCGTTCTCGCTCATAATAAAACACTCGCTGCACAGTTGTGTTCAGAATTTAAAGAGTTTTTCCCCGAAAACGCGGTGGAATATTTTGTTTCCTATTATGACTATTATCAACCCGAAGCATATATACCCGGAACTGATACTTATATAGAAAAAGACAGTGCTATAAATGATGAAATTGACAAACTGCGTCACAGTGCCACCTGCGCGCTGTCTGAACGGCGCGATGTTATAATTGTAGCATCAGTTTCCTGCATATATTCGCTTGGTAACCCTATCGATTATCGCAACATGGTAATTTCGCTTCGCACAGGTATGGAAAAAAACCGTGACGAGCTGATACACAAGCTTGTTGATTTGCAATATGAACGCAACGATATCAATTTTGTACGAAATAAATTTCGTGTGCGCGGTGACACGGTAGAGGTATACCCTGCATATGCTTACGGCGATGCATTACGCATAGAATTTTTTGGTGATGAAATTGACCGCATAAGTGAGATTAATACTGTAACCGGTGAGGTTAAGCAGTTTTTATCACACACGGCAATTTACCCTGCATCGCACTACATTGTACCGCAAGATAAGCTTGAAGATGCGCTAAGTGACCTTAAAAACGAAATGGAAGAGCGCGTTGCTTTCTTTCAGCAAAACGGTAAACTGATAGAGGCACAACGAATTCGTCAACGCACCGAATATGACATTGAAATGCTGCGTGAGATAGGTGTCTGCAAGGGTATTGAAAATTATTCGCGTGTGCTTTCACGCCGAAAACCGGGCAGCACGCCGTCAACCTTGCTCGATTATTTTCCCGATGATTTTTTGCTTTTTGTTGATGAATCACATGTAACTTTGCCGCAGGTGCGCGGTATGTTTGGCGGCGATAGAGGCAGAAAGGACAACCTTATCGAATACGGTTTCCGTCTGCCATCGGCTTATGATAACCGTCCGCTTAATTTTGATGAGTTTTACTCACATATAAATCAGGCAATATTTGTATCTGCCACCCCTGCTGATTTTGAAAAGCAACACGCGGCTCAAATTGTTGAACAGGTTATTCGCCCTACCGGGCTTTTAGACCCATTGGTTACTGTAAAACCGAGTGAGGGGCAGATTGACGATATTGTGTCAGAAATCAATATTCGTGTAGCAAAAAATGAAAGAGTGCTTATTACTACACTTACAAAAAAGATGGCTGAAGACCTTACCGAATATCTTGAAAATCTTGATATTAAGGTGCGGTATATGCACTATGATATTGACACTATTGAGCGTATGGAGATTATCCGTGATTTGCGGCTTGGCGAATTTGATGTGCTTGTGGGCATAAACCTGTTGCGTGAAGGCCTTGACATACCCGAGGTGTCGCTTGTGGCAATACTTGATGCCGATAAAGAGGGCTTTTTGCGCAGCGAAACTTCGCTTGTGCAAACAATAGGCCGCGCCGCGCGCAACGCCGACGGTCAGGTTATAATGTATGCCGACAGCGTTACCCGTTCAATGGAAAACGCCATTCGCGAAACCGAACGCCGCCGCGCTATTCAGCAAGCGTATAACCAAGCTCACGGTATAACCCCTAAAACCATCGTCAAGGATGTTCATGATATTATTGAAATAGGTACCAAGGCCGATAGTGAAAAGTCAGACGCAAAGCTATCTCGCGCTGAAAAAGAGGCACTTATTAAGCGCCTTACCAACGAGATGAAACAAGCGGCTAAAATTCTTGAATTTGAGCATGCGGCATACCTGCGCGACAGAATAGAAAAATTAAGAAAAAAATAATATATAATGCATAAATTTTATGTTTACTTTAAAAAATAAATGTCGTATAATGTAAGCTAAACAAATGTTCTTGGAGGAAAAATTTTTGTCTAACGATAAAATTGTGATACACGGCGCAAAAGAAAACAACCTTAAAAATATGGATGTCACCATACCGCGTGATAAACTTGTTGTGTTTACAGGCCTTTCGGGCAGCGGTAAATCTTCGCTTGCGTTTGATACCATATACGCCGAAGGTCAGCGCCGTTATGTTGAATCGCTTTCAAGCTATGCGCGTCAGTTTTTAGGACAGATGGAAAAGCCCAATGTTGATAGCATTGACGGGCTTTCTCCTGCTATATCTATAGATCAGAAAACCACCTCTAAAAATCCGCGTTCTACTGTGGGTACAGTTACTGAAATTTACGATTACTTGAGGCTTTTGTATGCGCGGGTGGGTATTCCGCATTGCCCCGTTTGCGGCAAAGAGATAAGCCAACAATCTACAGACCAGATTGTTGATACTATTATGAATTTGCCTGAGGGCAGCAAAATACAAATACTTTCACCGGTGGTAAAAAACCGCAAAGGCGAGCACACAAAAGAATTAGACCGTGTGCGAAAATCGGGTTATGTCAGAGTGCGTATAGACGGCAACATTTATGACCTTTCTGAAGAAATAAATCTTGAAAAAAATAAAAAGCATATGATTGAGGTTGTTGTTGACCGCCTTGTGATAAAGTCTGATATCCGTTCACGGCTTGCTGACAGTGTTGAAACCGCACTGTCACTTTCGGGCGGACTTGTTGCCGCTGATGTTATTGGCGGCGAAGAACTTCAATTTTCACAAAGCTATGCTTGTGATGAGCACGGTATCAGCATACCCGAGCTTACCCCCACAATGTTTTCATTTAACAACCCCATGGGCGCCTGCCCTACCTGCACAGGTATTGGTATGTTTATGAAAATTGACCCTCGCCTTATTATAAGCGATGAAAATTTGTCTTTGGCAGAGGGGTGTATAAAAGCGGCCGGTTGGGGTGTTAATTCTTGGTTTAACCCCGATGCCGGCGCGATTGCCACAATGTATTATCAGGGTTTGGCGCTAAAATACGGCTTTGATATAAACACCCCTTGGAAAGATTTATCAGATGTTGCTAAAAATGCTGTGCTTTACGGCACAGGCGATGAAAAGTTAGAACTGCATCGCAGTTCTGATTTTGGCAGCGGTGTATATTATGCTCCGTTTGAAGGTGTTATAAATAATTTACAGCGCCGTTATGAAAACACAAAAAGCGATTATGCCCGCGCCGAGTACGAAAGCTATATGACCGAAAGCGCTTGCCCCGATTGCAAGGGTGCACGGCTTAAGCCCGAATATTTGGCGGTAACTGTAGGCGGCAAAAATATTAAAGAACTCTGTGATATGTCAATCGGCGAAACACTTAATTTTATAAGCGGTCTTGAGTTTAATCAGATGCAGCAAATGATAGCAGAGCCTATTTTAAAAGAAATAAAAGAAAGATTAAACTTTTTATCAAGCGTCGGACTTGAATATCTGTCGATGTCGCGTTCATCAGGCACGCTGTCAGGCGGTGAAAGTCAGCGAATTCGCTTGGCAACCCAAATCGGTTCATCGCTTACGGGTGTTCTTTATGTGCTTGATGAACCAAGCATAGGTCTTCATCAACACGATAACGAAAAATTGCTTGCTACATTAAAGCATCTGCGCGATCTTGGCAACACGCTTATTGTTGTTGAGCATGATGAAGATACAATGCGTGAGGCAGATTATGTAATAGATATAGGTCCGGGTGCGGGTATTCACGGTGGACAGCTTGTTTTCAGCGGTACACCGCAAGAATTGTTAGCGTGTAAAAATTCTATAACCGCCGACTATCTTTCAGGCAGAAAAAAGATTTCTGTACCAAAAATACGCCGAAAGGGCAACGGCAATCATCTTACTGTCAAAGGTGCTGCTGAAAACAATCTTAAAAACATAAATGTCAAAATACCTCTGGGTGAATTTGTGTGTGTTACGGGTGTTTCCGGCAGCGGTAAATCTTCACTTGTGAACGATATTGTTTATAAAGTTTTGGCAAACAAATTAAATCGCGCAAAAACAATTGCCGGCAAGCACAAGTGCATTGAGGGTATAGAGCAGCTTGACAAGGTTATTGACATTGACCAATCTCCAATAGGGCGCACACCGCGAAGCAACCCTGCAACATATACGGGGGTTTTCACCGATATCCGTGACCTTTATGCCAACACCAAAGACGCAAAGGCAAAGGGTTATACCGCAGGCAGATTTTCATTTAATGTTAAAGGCGGCCGTTGTGAAGCTTGTTGCGGCGATGGCATCAAAAAAATAGAAATGCATTTCTTACCCGATATTTATGTACCTTGTGAGGTTTGCGAAGGTACGCGCTATAACAAAGAAACTTTAAGTGTGCGTTATAAGGGCAAAAGTATATATGATGTGCTTGAAATGACGGTAGAAGAGGGAATGAACTTTTTTGAAAGTCATCCGCGTATTTACCGCAAACTGAAAACACTTTTTGATGTGGGGCTCGGTTATATAAAGATAGGGCAAAGCGCAACAACGCTGTCGGGCGGCGAGGCCCAACGCGTAAAACTTGCTACCGAACTTTCCAAAAAGTCTACAGGTAAGACAATTTATATACTTGATGAGCCTACAACAGGTTTGCACACGGCTGATGTTCACAGACTTATCGAGGTTTTACAGCGCCTTGTAGACTTGGGTAATACGGTGATTGTTATTGAGCATAATCTTGATGTTATCAAGGTTGCCGACCATATTATAGATTTAGGACCTGAAGGCGGCAACGGCGGCGGCACAATAGTAGCCCAAGGCACACCCGAAAAGGTTGCGCAGTGTGAAAAGTCTTATACAGGCCAATTTCTTAAAAAGATGTTAAACTCATAAATATTTACACATTATTCACCAAATATTGAATTTTTGCATTTATTATGTTAGCATGAGGTGGAAGCGGTGTTTGGATATGTTAGGGCTTGCAAGCCTGAACTAAAAATAAAAGAGTATGAAATCTACAAGGCGGTTTATTGCTCGCTTTGTAAAAAACTCGGCAAAAGTTACGGCATACTATCACGATTTACTTTAAGCTATGATTTTACCTTTTTAGCACTGCTTAATATGTCAATGGCTGACGGCTGTGACGGTTTTCATCAAAAGCGATGCGCTTTTAATCCGCTAAAAAAGTGCAACTATTGCAATGATGACACTTCGCTCGAAATGCCTGCGGCTGCGGCTATGATAATGCTGTATTACAAAATACTTGATAATATAGCTGATGAAAACGGTATAAAAAAGATAAAATATTATCTGTTAAAGCCTGTTTTCAGCCTTGCTCATAAAAAAGCATCAAGGCAGTTTCCGCAGATTGAAACAGCGGTTTCTAATTATATCGCAGCGCAAAATGCACTTGAGAAAGTTAATTGTACATCTATTGATGAAGCGGCAGATCCAACCGCCAAGGTTATGGAGCAAATACTTTCGCTTTGCAGTGAAGATGAAACGCAAAAAAGGGTACTTTCACGGTTGGGTTATTGCCTTGGCAGATATATTTACCTGCTTGATGCCGCGTGCGATTTACCTGATG